>NZ_SWAW01000050.1:0-6725 GCF_005096345.1 Guyparkeria sp. SB14A
CAACGGCCGACGAGCCGGCCGCGCAGGAGCCCCGGGTGGACGACGGGGCGCCGGAACCGGCAGACGAACCGCCGGCCGATGGCGGCGAGGCCGCATCCGGCGCGGTGATCTCGATGATGATCGTCGACCGCGAGCAGGCGGCCATGCCGCCCGAGCGGGTCCGGCGTGCGATCGAGGAGTCCGGCTTCGAGTTCGGCGAGTTCTCGATCTACCACTTCCAGGATCTCGACGGCGCCGACTGGTTCTCGCTGATGAACGCCGTCTCGCCGGGGCAGTTCAACCCCGACGACCTGTCCTCCTTCGAAACCCCCGCGCTGGCGCTGTTCATGCAGTTGCCGGTGCGCGGCGGGGCCGACCCCTCGCTGGTCTTCGAGCGCATGCACCAGGTGGCCACCTCGCTGGCCGAATCGCTGGATGCCATGCTGATCGACGATCGCCGCGAACCGCTGGACAGCGAATCGATCGATCGGTATCGCGAGTTGATTGACGAGCACGGGTGATGGCGGCATGAGTGAGGCCGACGATCGCAAGCGCCTTGCGGCCCTGCGCGCCGAGATCAACCAGCACAACTTCCGCTACTACGTCCTCGATCGCCCCACGGTGCCGGACGCCGAGTACGACGCCCTGATGCGCGAGCTCGAGGCGATCGAGGCAAAACATCCCGACTGGATCACCCCCGACTCGCCCACCCAGACGGTGGGCGCCCCGCCGAGCCATGTCTTCGAGACCGTCGAGCACCAGGTGCCGATGCTCTCGCTCGACAACGCCTTCGATGCCGACGAGTTCACCGCCTTCGACCGCCGCGTGCGCGAGCGCCTGGGCCGCGACGAGCCGATCACCTATCTGGCCGAGCCCAAGTTCGACGGCCTGGCCATCAGCCTGACCTACGAGGGCGGCGTGCTCGCCCGGGCGGCGACCCGCGGTGACGGGCGACGTGGTGAGGACGTCACCGACAACGTCCGCACCATCGAGACCGTGCCGTATTCGATCGACCTGCCGGTCGACAGCCGCATCGAGGTCCGCGGCGAGGTGGTGATGACCCACGAGTCGTTTGCCGAGATCAACCGGCGCGCCGAACGACGCGGCGAGAAGGTATTCGCCAACCCGCGCAACGCCGCGGCCGGCTCGTTGCGCCAGAAGGACCCGAAGGTCACGGCCAGCCGGCCGCTGCACTTCTTTGCCTACGGCATTGGTGCGGCCGAGGGCATCGAGGCGCCCGAGACCCAGTCGGGCTGGCTCGACTGGTTCGAACGGCTGGGGTTTGTCGTCGCGGAACACCGTGATCGAGTCGAGGGGCTGGAGGCCGCACAAGCCTTCCACGCGTCGCTGGGCGAGAAGCGTGCGGGGCTGGCCTTCGATATCGACGGCGTGGTCTTCAAGGTGGATTCGCTGGCCGACCAGCAGCGGTTGGGGTTCGTCGCCCGCGCGCCGCGCTGGGCGATCGCCTGGAAGTTCCCGGCCGAGGAAAAGCTCACCCAGGTGCGCGACGTCGAGTTCCAGGTGGGGCGCACGGGCGCACTGACTCCGGTCGCCCGCGTCGAACCGGTGGCGGTGGGCGGGGTGACCGTCGCCAATGTCACCCTGCACAACATGGACGAGATCGAGCGCAAGGACGTGCGCATCGGCGACTGGGTGCGCGTGCGTCGCGCCGGTGACGTGATCCCCGAGATCATCGAGGTGTTGCCCGAGAAGCGCCCCCACGATGCCCGAAAGATCGAGCTTCCCGACAGCTGCCCGGAGTGCGGCTCCGAGGTGCTGCGCGACGAGGAGCAGGCGGTCGCGCGCTGCACCGGTGGGCTGTTCTGCCCCGCGCAACGCCGCGAGGCGATTCGCCACTTCGCCAGTCGCAAGGCGATGGACATCGACGGACTGGGCGAGAAGTGGATCACCCTGTTTCTCGAGCGCGAGCTGGTCGAACACGTCGACGACCTGTTCCGCCTGAATCGGGACGACCTGGTCGCCTTGCCGCGCATGGGGGCGAAATCCGCCGACAACCTGCTCGACTCGCTGGAAAAGGCCAAGGAGACCACCCTGGGGCGTTTCCTCTACGCGTTGGGTATCCGCGAGGTGGGCGAGGTGACCGCCGAGTCGCTCGCCCGCCATTTCCGCGACCTCGACGCGCTGATGGCGGCCTCCGAGGAAGAGCTGCAGACGGTCGAGGACGTCGGTCCGGTGGTCGCCCGCCACGTGCGCGCCTTCTTCCAGCAGCCGCACAACCGCGAGGTGATCGACGGGCTGCTGGCCGCCGGCATCCACTGGCCCACGCCCGAGGCGCCGGCCGACGATGCGCCGCTGGCGGGCAAGACCTTCGTGATCACCGGCACCTTGCCGGACATGACGCGCGACGAGGCCTCGGATCGACTGACCGCGCTCGGGGCCAAGGTCACCGGTTCGGTATCGAAGAAGACCACCGCCCTGGTCGCCGGCGAGGCCGGCGGCAGCAAGCTCGACAAGGCCGAGAAGCTCGGCGTGCCGGTGCTCGATGCCGAGGCCTTCGCCCGTTTGCTGGAGAATCCCTCCACACTCGACACGGACCGCTGACCTTTTTCCTTCCTGTCGCCAAATCGTCAAGACGGCGACACGCCGCTGTCATCGAATCGCCCTAGCGTCCTGACTTGTGGGGCAATTTTGCCCCGGAGTCAGACCGAGGTGCCGATTGGATATCCGACTGGTGACGGAAACCTTTCCGCCCGACATCAACGGGGTGGCGACCACCCTGGGTTGCCTGGTCGCGGGCCTGCGTGAACGCGGCCATCGCGTGGTGGTGACCTGCCCGAAAGCCGCGGTGGCACGCGATCTCGGCGATGGGGAAGAGGTGCCGGGCGTCGCCCTGCCGTTCTACCGCGAGGTGCGGCTCGGCCTCCCGCGCCGGCGTGCCTTTCTCGCCGACTGGCGCGAGGATCCGCCCGACGTGGTGCACATCGCCACCGAGGGGCCGCTGGGCGCCTCGGCCCTGGCCGCGGCCCGCGCCCTGGATCTGCCCGTCACCACCTCGCTGCACACCAATTTCCACGCCTATGCACGCGACTACCGGCTGGGGTGGTTGGCCAGCCCGGTGATGCGGTACCTGCGGCGTTTCCACAACCGATCGGCGAACACCTTCATCCCCACGGCGACACAGGCCGCCGAACTCGGGGCGCAGGGTTTCGAGCGCCTGATGGTGCTGGGTCGGGGCGTCGACACCGATCTGTTCAACCCCGACCGGCGCGATGCGTCATTGCGGGCGGTCTGGGGCGCGGATGATGCGACGCCCGTGCTGTTGCACGTGGGTCGTCTGGCCGCCGAGAAGAACCTCGCCCTGCTGGTGGACAGTTGGTCGCGGGCGCGCGCGATCGATCCACAGACCCGCCTGGTGGTGGTCGGCGACGGCCCCGAGCGCACCCGGCTCGAGCGGCAATTGCCCGGGGCCGTCTTCGCCGGGGCGCTGCGCGGCGAGGCATTGGCACGCCACTACGCCTCGGCCGATGCCTTCCTGTTTCCCAGTCTGACCGAGACCTTCGGCATCGTGATGCTCGAGGCCATGGCCAGCGGGCTCGACTGCCTGGGCTTCGACTACGCCGCCGGGCGCCAGCTGATCGACCCGGGTGTTAACGGTCTGCTTGCCCCCTTCGCCGACACCGCGGGCTTCCTCGACCGCGTGCCCGATCTCCTGGCGCCCGAATCGCGCCGGCGTCGCGTGCGGGCGGCCGAGACCGGTCGCGCCCACAGCTGGGCGGCGATCGTCGATGCCTTCGAGCAGAACCTGGCCGACGTGGCGGACACGTCGACGATCGATGCCGCGGCACGGGAGCGTCTGACATGACGCCCTTGCGTGCCGGTTCGCCGATGGCCGCGCGTTGCTCGCGGGCGATTCAGGCCTACCTGGGCTGGGAGGCGCTCGTGACCGAGCGCTGCAATCACGCCCACCGGGTACGGGGGTTGCGCTGGTTGTTCGCCGCGGCCTCACGGTTGGGTGACGGCATGGGTTGGTACCTGCTCGCCTTGCTTGTGCTGGTGGGGCATGGGGCCGAGGCCGTGGTGCCAATGGCGCTGATGCTCGCCTCCGGCGGGGCGGGCGTGCTGATCTACCTCACGATCAAGCGGCGGACTGCCCGCTTGCGCCCGCTCAACCGCAACCAGCGGCTGGAAATCAGCGTCGCCCCGCTCGACCAGTACAGCTTTCCCTCCGGGCACACCCTCCACGCGGTCAACTTTGGAATCCAGCTGGTGGCCTTCCAGCCGGCGCTGTGGTGGATCGTCTTGCCCTTCGCCCTGCTGGTGGCGATGTCCCGCATGGTGCTCGGGCTGCACTATCTCTCCGATGTGCTGGTCGGTGCGGCCATCGGTGCGGTGCTCGCCGCATCGACCCTCCATCTGCTCTGACGGCTCGGCCCTTCCCGTGGGTTTGGTGGTCCGTCGTGATTGCCGATTTCCGAATATCTAGAAAACAATAACGAGATTGACCAAGAGGAAGCCCTGCTTCATTCGGGGTGCTATTGGGGCATAAAAAGATGCAATGACTGGGCAAGTGACTGAATAGTCGTGCATATGGCCCAGTGTGTTGTCTGCCTATTAAATACGCCAACAAAAATCGTCTATATAAGCGTTGCAAAGGCGCAATTTGCGGGGGTATGGTTGCAACGCTTGGGCAGGGACGGCTCGTGCTTGTCCGGGCGGCAAGACACATTTAGGAGGATTGGGGATGTCAAACAATCGAGAAGCGGCTTCGAGCCGCCGACTACCCGCCAGGTCCCTCGCCGCGGTCGGGCTGGGCCTGACGCTGTTTGCGGGCGTTACGTTCGCCGACGGTCATGGCGGGGCAATGGAGTTGAGCAACGGGTCGATCATCGGTTCCACCTGCATGGGCTGTCACGGTTTCGAGGGGAAGGGCTCGGGCAACATCCCGCGTCTGGCCGGCCTGCCGAAGGAAGTGATCGCCGGGAAGATGCTGGCGTACAAGTCGGATGCCCAGGAAGGCACGGTCATGAACCGTATCGCCAAGGGGTATTCCGACGAGGAGATTCAGGCGGTGTCTGAATTCTTCGCCAACCAGTAACGCCCCACCCGGCACAAGGAACACGAGAGGTAACCGCAATGAGTCTTTCCCGACGCGGATTTCTGAAACTGAGCATGGCCATGGCCGGCGTGGGCGCGGTGACCGGTCTGGCCGGCTGCCAGAGCAAAGGCAGCGTCACTGGCGCCAAGCGCGTAGTCGTCATCGGTGGCGGCTTCGGTGGTGCCACCGCGGCCAAGTACGTCAAGCTGTTCGACCCGACCGTCGACGTCACCATGATCGACGGTCAGTCCAGCCACACCACCTGCCCGTTCTCCAATTTGGTGATCGGTGGCCTCAAGGAGATCGACGAGATCACCCACAATTTCACGGCGCTGGAAAAGCGCGGCGTGAACGTGGTCAAGGGCTGGGTCACCGGTATCGACGCCGACAATCGCGTGGTCACGCTGGAGGATGGCCGAACCTACGAGTACGACCGCTTGGTCGTCTCGCCGGGCATCGACTTCAACTACGATGCGATCGAAGGCTATTCCGAGGAAGTCGCCAACACCACGATGCCGCATGCCTGGCAGGCGGGTGAGCAGACCCTGCTGCTGCGCAAGCAGCTCGAGGAAATGGACGACGGCGGCACGTTCATCATGGCCGCGCCGCCCAACCCGTTCCGTTGCCCGCCGGGGCCGTATGAACGCGTCTCCTTGATCGCCAACTACTTCAAGGAGAACAAGCCGAACTCGAAGATCCTGGTGCTCGATCCGAAGACCGGCTTCTCGAAGGAGCCGCTGTTCCGCGAGGGCTGGACCGCCAACTACGGCAACATGATCGAATGGATCGGCGGCGACTTCGGTGGTGGTGTCGAGAAGGTCGACCCGGACACCATGACGGTCACCGCCGGCGGTACCGAGTACCAGGGCGACGTGATCAACGTCATCCCGCCGCAGAAGGCCGGCTGGATTGCCCACCGGGCGGGCCTGACGGACGATTCCGGCTGGTGCCCGATCAACACCGGCACCTACGAGTCGACCATCAAGCCGGGCGTGCACGTGGTGGGCGATGCCTGCATCGGCTCGCCGATGCCCAAGTCCGGTTTCTCGGCCAACTCGCAGGCGAAGAACTGCGCGGCGGCGATCGTGGCGATGTTCCACAACGAGAACCCGCCCGAGCCGAGCTGGGTCAACACCTGTTACAGCCTGGTGGCCCCGGACTACGGCATTTCCGTCGCCGCGGTCTACGCGGTCCAGGACGGCCAGACCGTCTCCGTGGAAGGCGCCGGTGGCGTCTCGCCGCTCGGTGGCAAGAACGCCGAGAAGGAAGCCGGCTACGCTCGCGACTGGTACGCCTCGATCACCGAGGATATCTGGGGCAGTTGACCGCCTCCCGAGCCGCCCACCTGGCGGCCGACGCCAGAAGGCTCGTCATCGCGAGATGGCGGGCCTTCAATCGTTATCAGGGCATCATGACGCCGGGCCGATATGCGAGCGCGACTCGCCCGCGAAGGCAACGGCAGCCGACGTCCCTCTCAAACGTGGCCACAAGTCGAGACCGGGCCGCATATGCGGTGGTGCATTTCGTTTGCGAGGCTGCCTACCACACAGGCATGCAACAGCCGTAGGAGATTCTATGTCTCCCCACAAGGGATTCTCGGCACGTAGTCAGTCTGTTTCTGCATCAAACTGAAAGCGACCCGAGCCAGTTTTCTCGCAAGGGCGACCAACGCTTGGGTGGGTGCTAATCC
>NZ_SWAW01000051.1:0-5765 GCF_005096345.1 Guyparkeria sp. SB14A
CGGAGCACAGGCGGCTCGCCAGGCCCCGCAGGGCGCGCCTTGAGCCGGGCATCTGCTGCGTTGCCGTCCTTGGAAAGGGAGTCACCCTTCCGCGGCGGACGGACGCCTTGCACCTGCCCGGCTCAAGACGCGCAGAGCGGTATGGCATTCGTGCAGAGTTTCCCTAGCGTCCTCGGTCGGCTTTTCCTGCTGGTGTTGCTGGCCCTCGGCCTGTTCGGCGCGAGTGCGCCGGTGCTGGCCGAGCCGGGCCTGCCGGCGGTCACCCTGACCGAGGGCGAGAACGGCGAGACGCAGTACAGCCTGACGCTGCAGATCCTCGCCCTGATGACGGTGCTCACCCTGCTGCCGTCGTTGCTGCTGATGATGACCTCGTTCACGCGCATCATCATCGTGCTGGCCTTGCTGCGCCAGGCGCTGGGCACCGTGCAGACACCCTCGAACCAGATCCTGCTGGGCCTGGCGCTGTTCCTGACCTTGTTCATCATGGCGCCGGTGTTCCAGGCCGCCTACGACGAGGGCATCGGGCCGTACATGGCCGAGGAGATCGGCGCGATGGAGGCGATCGACCGCGCCTCGCAGCCGCTGCGCACCTTCATGCTCAACCAGACGCGCGAAAGCGACATCGCGCTCTACCAGGAGATCGGCGACTACCCGGACTTCGAGACGCCCGAGGACGTGCCGCTGACCGTGTTGATGGCCGCCTTCGTCACCTCGGAGCTCAAGACGGCGTTCCAGATCGGTTTCCTGATCTTCATCCCGTTTTTGATCATCGATCTCGTGGTCGCCTCGGTGCTGATGTCGATGGGCATGATGATGCTCTCGCCGATGATCGTCTCCTTGCCGTTCAAGATCATGCTGTTCGTGCTGGTCGACGGCTGGGCGCTCCTGATGGGTACGCTCGCGTCCAGTTTCTACATGGGGGGCTGACATGCAGGTGCCTCGAAAAACCGTCGCGAGCCGCCCGAGTGCAAGGAACCGCGTAGTGAGCGACGAGACATATCGAACCGATAGGCGAGGAGTGAGCGAGCACGTGACACCGCAATCGGGCGGCGTAGCAGGTTTTGCGAGGTACCTATGAGTCCGGATACCGTTATCGATCTTACCCGCCAGGCGCTCACGGTCATCCTGTACCTGTCGATGCCGATCCTGCTCACCGCGCTCGCGGTGGGTCTGTTGATCGGCATGTTCCAGGCGGCCACTCAGATCAACGAGATGACGTTGAGCTTCATCCCCAAGATGATCGCGGTGGTGGTCGCCATCCTGCTGGCCGCGCCGTGGATGCTGCAGGTGATCGTCGACTTCACCGAGCGGCTGTTTCACAACATCCCCTCGCTGATCGCCTGAGGCGCGCGCCTTGGAGCTGGCGATCGAGCAGATCCTCGGCTGGACCGCCAGTTACCTGTGGGTGCTGGTGCGGGTCGGGGCGATGCTGATGGTCGCCCCGATCTTCGGCTCGCAGTCCCTGCCGGTGCGCATTCGTCTGTTGATCGCCCTGGCGGTTTCCCTGGTGATCACGCCGATGGTGCCGGAGATACCGCCGGTCGATCCGCTCTCGATCGCCGGGGTCACCATGATCGTCCAGCAGATCCTGATCGGCGTGGCGATGGGCTTCATCCTCAACCTGGTGATCTCGGCCTTCGTGGTCGCTGGCGAGTCGATCGCCATGAGCATGGGCCTGGGTTTTGCCCAGACGGTCGACCCGCAGAACGGCGTCAGCGTGCCGCTGATCTCGCAGTTTCTGACCATCGTGGTCACCCTGCTGATGGTGGCGCTCAACGTGCCGGCGATGATCGTCAAGATGCTGGCGGACTCGTTCATCATCCTCCCGGTCTCGCCGGTGGGGCTGACCGCCGAGGACTTCCGCGCGATCGCCTGGTTCGGCCAGCAGATGTACATCAACGCGGTACTGGTCGCGCTGCCGGTGGTGACCACGCTGTTGATGGTGAACCTCGCCATGGGCGTGATCACGCGCGCCGCGCCGCAGATGAACATCTTCTCGGTGGGTTTCCCCGCCACCTTGATGATCGGCTTCTTCCTGCTCTTCCTCGCCGCCCCCCTCTGGTTCCCGAACGTGGAACAGTTCGTGCATCAGTCGTTCGTGCTGATCACGGAAATCCTGAGGTGAGTTGGTGGCGGAGAACGAGAACGGCCAGGAGAAAACCGAAGAACCCACCGCGAAACGACTACGCGAGGCCCGCGAAAAGGGCCAGGTGGCGCGTTCCCGGGAGCTGAACTCCTTCCTGCTTACCGTCGGTTCGGCCGCGGTGTTCCTGGTGTTCGGCGGCCAGATGATGCTCGGGCTGGCCGAGGTCGTGCGCAACTCGTTCATCATCGAGCGCGCGGACGTCTTCGACCAGGCGGCCATGTTCTCGCGGCTGGCGAATGCCTTTGTCGACGGCTTTCTTTCCTTCGTCCCGCTGTTCTTCGCCACCATCGTGCTGGCCATCGCGGCCACCATGGCAGTGGGCGGCTGGAACTTCTCCACCCAGGCGATGGCGCCGAAACTCTCCAAGATGAACCCGATCTCCGGGTTCAAGCGCATCTTCGGCGTCCAGGCCCTGATGGAACTCGGCAAGACCTTCGCCAAGTTCACGCTGATCACCGCCATTGGCGTGGCGGTGTTCTTTGCCTTCGAACCCGAATTTCTCAGTCTCGGGCTGCAGCCGTTCGACGCCGCCCTGGTGCACGCCGGCTGGCTGATCGCCTGGGGATTCCTGGCCGTATCGCTGGGCCTGCTGCTGGTGGCGCTGGTCGACGTGCCGTTCCAGATCTGGCAGCACCACAAGCAGCAGCGCATGACCCTCCAGGAGGTCAAGGACGAGCACAAGGACACCGAGGGCCGGCCCGAGATCAAGCAGCGCATCCGCCAGACCCAGATGCAGATGTCGCAGCGGCGCATGATGGAAGCGGTGCCCGAGGCCGACGTGGTGGTCACCAACCCGACCCACTACGCCGTCGCGCTCAAGTACGACGCCGAGGGCGTGGGCGCGCCGATGGTGGTGGCCAAGGGCGTCGACGAGATGGCGCTCAACCTGCGCAAGATCGCCGCCTCGCACGGGGTCGAGATCTTCGAGGCCCCGCCGTTGGCACGGGCCTTGTATACGCATGTCGAGATCGACGAGGTGATTCCCGCCGCGCTCTACACCGCGGTGGCCCAGGTGCTGGCCTACGTCTACCAGCTCAAGGAGGCCGCCCGCGGCGCCGGCCAGACGCCGGGGCGCCCGGATCCCGAGGTGCCCGAGGGTTTCGACGTGCCGGCCGCCGAGTGACGGCGGCAGCCAGGTGAGACGCCCGACCCGCAACGACCGATGTCATAACGCCACCGCAGCCAAGAAGAACGCGCCCAGATGAAACCCAGCCTGACCAACTTCAATTTCGCCCGCCTCGGCAACAGCCTGCGCCAGTACCGGGGGCAGGGCATCGGGCCGCCGGTGATGATCATCATGCTGCTGGCGATGGTGATCGTGCCGTTGCCGCCGCTGGGCCTGGACGCCCTGTTCACCTTCAATATCACCCTGTCGCTGATCATCCTGATGGTGGTGCTCTACGTGGGCAAGCCGCTGGATTTCGCGATCTTCCCGACGGTGATCCTGATCGCGACCCTGCTGCGACTGGCACTCAACGTGGCCTCCACGCGGGTGGTGCTGCTCAACGGCCACGAGGGCCCCGGGGCGGCCGGCAACGTGATCGAGGCCTTCGGCAACTTCGTCATCGGCGGCAACTACGCCGTCGGCCTGGTGGTGTTCATCATCCTGATGGTGATCAACTTCGTGGTCATCACGAAGGGCGCCGGGCGGGTTTCCGAGGTCTCCGCGCGCTTCACCCTCGACTCGCTGCCCGGCAAGCAGATGGCGATCGACGCCGATCTCAACGCCGGCATCCTCAACCAGGAACAGGCCCGCGCCCGGCGCGAGGAAATCGCCTCCGAGGCCGACTTCTACGGCTCGATGGACGGTGCCTCCAAGTTCGTCCGCGGCGATGCGATCGCCGGCATCCTGATCGTGTTCATCAACGTGATCGGCGGCCTGCTGATCGGTGTCGCGCAGCACGGCATGCCGTTCGGCAGCGCGGCCGAGACCTACGTCCTGCTGACCATCGGTGACGGCCTGGTCGCCACCATCCCGTCGCTGTTGATCTCGACGGCGACCGCCATCATCGTCACGCGGGTGACCGCCTCGAAGGAGGACATGGGCAAGCAGGTCCAGAACCAGATGTTCTCCGACCCGCGTGTGCTGGGCGTGGCCGCGGGCCTGATGGCCGGCCTCGGCCTGGTGCCGGGCATGCCCAACGCCGCCTTCCTGTTCCTGGCCGCGCTGGCCGGTGGCGGTGCCTGGCTGGTGTCGCGTCGCAAGGCGACCGAGGCGGCCGAGAAGGCGGCCGCGGAGGCCGCCCCGGCGCAGGCCAAGCCCGAGGTCAAGGAGTTGACCTGGGACGACGTGCCCCCGGTCGACCTGATCGGCCTGGAGGTCGGTTACGGCCTGATCCCGCTGGTCGACCGCAACCAGGGCGGCCAGCTGATGCCGCGGATCAAGGGCGTGCGCAAGAAGCTCTCGCAGGACCTGGGCTTTCTGATCTCGACGGTCCACATCCGCGACAACCTGGATTTGAAGCCCAACGAGTACCGCATCAGCTTGAACGGCGTGCCGATCGGCACCGCCGAGATATTCCCCGACCGCGACATGGCCATCAATCCGGGCCAGGTCTCCGGCGACATCAAGGGCATCCAGACCACCGATCCGGCCTTCGGTCTCAAGGCCTACTGGATCGATCGCGGCCAGAAGGAAGAGGCCCAGGCGCTCGGCTACACCGTGGTCGACCCGGCCACCGTGGTCGCCACCCACCTGTCGCAGATCCTGGGTGACAACGCCGCCGACCTGTTCGGCTACGAGCAGGCGCAGCAGCTGCTCGACACGCTCAAGCAAAGCAGTCCGAAGCTGGTCGAGGACCTGGTGCCCAAGACCCTGCCGATGACCACCATCGTCGAGGTGCTGGGCCAGCTGCTCGCCGAGCGGATTCCGATCCGCGACATTCGCACGATTGCCGAAACCTTGACGATCCAGGGGCAGCGCACCCAGGACGTCGGGGAATTGACGGAGAGCGTGCGCATGGCCTTGGGCCGGATGATCGTCCAGCACATCAACGGCTTGGCGCCGACCGTGCCGGTCATCACGCTCGATCCACAGTTGGAACAGCTCTTGCTAAACAGTACCCAGCGCGGGAATCAGGCCCCCGGAATCGAGCCCGGCCTGGCCGAGCGGCTGCACAAGTCGCTCAAGGACGCGGCCGAGCGTCAGGAGCAGAGTGGCAAGCCCGCCATTCTCCTGGTGGCGCCGCAGATTCGCAGCTGGCTCTCGCGCATGGTCCGGCATTCGATACCGACGCTCAGCGTGCTGAGTTATCACGAAGTGCCGGACAACAAGGAAATACGCGTGGTGGCGAGCGTCGGCAACCAGAACGACGGTTGACGACTCGCCCGGACAACCCAACCGCTAAGGGTCTGGTGGATACATGAAAATCAAGCGAATCATCGCCAGTGACATGCGCGAGGCCATGCGTCAGGTACGGCGCGTGTTCGGTGACGAGGCCGTCATCCTCTCCAACAAGCCGGTCTCCGGTGGGGTGGAGGTGATTGCCGCGATGGACTTCGACGAGAAGGCGATCCAGCTGGCGGCCGCGCAGCAGTCGGCCAGCCGGATTGCTGGCGCCTCGGAGCGCCCGGCGGCACGGACCGAACGTGCCCGGCCGGAGCACGCGCCGCGCCCCGG
>NZ_SWAW01000052.1:0-5375 GCF_005096345.1 Guyparkeria sp. SB14A
AGCGCGAACGTCAGCGGCCGCCCGGCGGCACGCGACGCGCTCGCCGCCCGCCGCCAGTTTGCCCGGGCGGACGTCCGGATCATTCCGGGCCGCGTCGATCGGCGCGCCCGCCCCTCGCAGATCATCCACTGGCCCACCGGACGGATCATCAGGAGTTGACCATGGCGGATAAGCCGGCAGACAGCGGGGCCGACCTTCAGGCCGTCCGCGACTACCTTGTCGACCTGCAGGACCGGATCGTCGCCGGCCTCGAAGGCCAGGAAGACGGCACGCGCTTCCTGCACGACGACTGGAAGCGCCCGCCGGGCGACCATCTCAACGGCGAGGGCCGCGGCCGCATCCTCGAGGACGGCGCGACCTTCGAACGTGCCGGGATCAACTTCTCGCACGTGACCGGCAACAAGCTGCCGCCGTCGGCCACCGCCCACCGGCCGGATCTGGCCGGCGGCTCGTTCGAGGCCATGGGCGTCTCGCTGGTGATCCACCCGCGCAATCCCTTTGTTCCCACCTCGCACGCCAACGTGCGCTTCTTCCAGGCACAGAAGGAAGGCGTCGAGCCGGTGTGGTGGTTCGGCGGCGGCTTTGATCTGACGCCCTACTACGGCTTCACCGAGGATGCCGTGCATTGGCACGAGCAGGCCGAGGCCGCCTGCCGGCCGTTCGGCGACGACCACTACCCGCGCTTCAAGCAGTGGTGCGACGAGTATTTCTGGCTCAAGCACCGCAATGAACCGCGCGGCGTGGGCGGCCTGTTTTTCGACGACTACGGCGCCGACGGCCAGATCGACTTCGATACCGCCTTCGGCTTCATGCGCTCGGTGGGCGACCACTACCTGCCCGCCTACCTGCCGCTGGTGGAAAAGCGCAAGGACACCCCGTACGGCGAGCGCGAGCGCGACTTCCAGGCTTACCGCCGCGGGCGTTACGTCGAGTTCAACCTGGTCTACGACCGCGGCACCCTGTTCGGGCTGCAGTCGGGCGGGCGCACCGAGTCGATCCTGATGTCGATGCCGCCGCGCGCCGCCTGGCGCTACGACTACCACCCCGAGCCGGGCAGCGAGGAGGCGCGTCTCTACGACGAGTTCCTCCGCCCGCGCGACTGGCTGGCCGAACGCTGAGCCCGATTACCGACCCCCAACGCAAAAGGGCGAACCCACAGCGGGCTCGCCCTTTTTACATTCCAGGATGGATTCGAGGTGGGCTCGCGCTAGTTCAGGCGTTCCAGCGCATGCGCCGAGTCGACCGGGATAAACCAGTCCTGGTAGCGGTTGCTGTGGTGCACGATCCAGCCGCGCGCCCGCAGGGTCTCGCCTTCCAGCGCCTCGAAATCCCAGCCGGGGAAACGTTCGAGGTCGGCCTTGTCGACGCGCACGGCCACCCGGCCCTCCAGATTGATCCAGATATTCCGCCGGCTCTCGCCCACCGACTCCACCCGGCCGCGGACGATCGCCGCACCCTGCACCTGCTCCGGAATGCCGTTGGCCGAGGGCAGGCCCGGGTCGTAGGCGGACAAGGACCAGATGCCGAGATCGTCGTCGCGGGCCGCCCGCTCGCGCGTCAGCAGGCAGTCGGCCAGCTCGAGGTTGGGGGCGACGAACACCGCCATCGCCATGCCCCGATCCAGCAGTTGCGCCTGGATGGAACGACCGTCGGGGAGGTACAGGTAGGAAAGGCGGCGCCCGTAGCGGTCCTCGCCCTCGGTGGCATCGATCACCCGCACGCGGTTCTCCGACTCGGCCAGCAGCGCGCGCAGGGCCTGCTGCGCCTCACGGGCATAGGGTTCGTCCGCGGCGCCGTCCCGACCGATCTCGGGGGTGTCGATGCCGACCAGGCGCACCCGGTCCCCGTTGGAGAGGCGGACGGTATCGCCGTCGTTGACGTAGCTGACCGTGGCCGACTCGACCGCCAGCCCGGACGGCGGGGCGCAGTCGCCCGTGCCATCCATGCCACCCGGGGGCCGCTGCGGCGATTCCTCGGCCACGCAGCCGCCGGCGACGAGCAGCATGGTCGCCAGCACGGCGAGCAGGGGACGACGCACACGAAAAAGGGCACCGGGAAGACCCACGGTGCCCTTTTGCTGCGCCCGGCCGAACGGCAGGAACGCGACCACGACGGTCTTACTTCTTCTGGCCGTAGCGGTTGCGGAACTTGTCCACCTGCTTGGCCATGCTGCCCTCGGAACGCTTGCCGGTAAAGAACGGGTGGCTAGCGGAGGACACATCGATCTTGATCAGCGGGTACTCGTTACCGTCTTCCCACTTGATGGTCTCGCTCGACTTCATGGTCGAACGGGTCAGGATGGCGAAGTCCGCCGCGGCGTCCTGGAATACCACCGGCTGGTAGTTCGGGTGAATGCCTTCTTTCATCTCGATTCTGCCCCTGGTAAAGGTTCGAAAGTTGGGTCGGATGCCGCCGGGGCCGCATCTCAGGTTGATCGTCTTCGGGTTTGCCCCTTGGCGGGGCCGCCATCCCAACGCTCGCCCCGGGGTTAGAAATCACCACGGGCGTACGCGGCCGGGACGGCCAAGGCGCGAGATTCTACCCAAACTCACGACCCGGCACAAGCCATGCCCCGCTTTTCCCGGGATGTGCTCAGGGCGTGCGCGCCAGGGCCCAGACGGACACCGATGCGGCGCCGGCTTGCCGCAGCGCGGCTGCGAGCGCCCGCGCGCTCGCCCCGGTGGTCAGCACGTCATCGATGATCGCGACCCGCCGTGGCACGGTCCCGTCGACCGCAAACGCCCCCTTGAGCGTCCGTCGGCGCTCGCGGGCCGACAAGGCGGTCAGCGAACCGGTGTCCCGCACCCGGCGCACGCCACGGCGCAGCAACGGCAGGCCGGTCGCGCGGGCCACCCCGTCGGCCAGCAGCCAGGACTGGTTGAAGCCGCGCCGACGACGCTGTCGCGGGTGCAGCGGCATCGGCACCAGGACATCGATGTCGCCCACCGCCCCATCGGCCCGGACCGCCTCGACCAGGGTCGCTTGCAACAGCGGCACGACGCTGAAATCCTGACGGTACTTGAGCCGGTGGACCAGGGCACGCACCGACGGGTCGAGATCGACCGCGGCGATCACGCCCTCGAAGGCCGAGGGCTTGCCGACACAGGCCGCGCAGGTCTTCCCGTCCGCCCCATCACCGGCCAGAATCAGCCCGCAGCCGCGACAACGTGGCCGCCCCAGTGCGGCACGCCATTCCCGGCGGCAATCCGGGCACAGACCGTCGGGATCGACGGTATCGAGACGGCAGAGATGACAGGGCGCGTCGAACCAGCGCTGCCGTCGCGAGGGCATCCATTCCATGCTAATCTGCATCCCATCCGCATATTTAGAGGTCGTCTCACCATGAACCACGACGCGTCCGCCGACACCTTCGACAACAACGACGAGCACACCCCGACCCGCATCTCCGGCCGGTCGGCCCGGCGGGCCGCCACCTGGTTCAACTGGGGCAACATCGTCGCGATGATCGTGCCCCTGCCGCTGGCGATCTTCTGGACCGGCCTGTCGATGCTGGTCTACGCGCTGAACAAGCACCACCCGAACCCGAAGGTGGGCTACTACACCCAGTGGGCCGCCTACCGTTTCTACGGGGTGGCCGGCACCGCCATGGTGATCGCCGTGTTCGCGCCGCCCAGCCTGACCTTCTACCTGGTCGTCTGGGCGATCGCCGCGCTGATCCTGATCCCCTGGTCGCTTTACGACCTCTACCGGATCAAGCAAGATACCTGGGAAGATTCCTTCACCGAACCGCCCGAATCGTTCGAGGATAACTGATTCCCATGACCCGCCCGCTTTGGCGCAAGCAACAAGCGCTCGACCTGTTCGCGAAGCCCTTCAACGACCTGCTTTTCCAGGCCCAGACGGTGCATCGCGAGCACTTCGACCCCAACGCGGTCCAGGTCAGCACCCTGCTCTCGATCAAGACCGGCGCCTGCCCGGAAGACTGCAAGTACTGCTCGCAGAGCGCCCGCTACGACACGGGCCTCGAGCGCGAGCGCCTGCTGCCGCTCGACGAGGTGCGCACCGCCGCCCGCCGGGCGCGCGAGAAGGGCGCCTCGCGCTTCTGCATGGGCGCGGCCTGGCGTAACCCCACCGACACCCAGCTCGAGCGGGTCATCGACATGGTGCGCGTGGTCAAGGAGACCGGCATGGAGGCCTGCGTCACGCTCGGCATGCTCAAGCCCGAGCAGGCCAGCCGCCTCAAGGAGGCCGGTCTCGACTACTACAACCACAACATCGACACCTCGGCCGAGTTCTACGACCAGGTGATCACCACCCGCTCGATCGACGACCGCCTCGAAACGCTCGACCACGTCCGCGAGGCCGGCATCAACGTCTGCTCGGGCGGCATCCTCGGCATGGGCGAATCGCGCGAGGATCGCGCCTCGTTTTTGACCACGCTGGCCAACCTCGAGCGCGCGCCGGAATCCGTGCCGCTCAACATGCTGGTGCGCATCCCGGGCACGCCGATGGCCGACGTCCCGGCGCTCGACCCGATCGAGTTCATCCGCACCATCGCCGTGGCCCGCATCCTGATGCCGAGCTCGCACGTGCGCCTGTCCGCCGGCCGCGAGGGACTGAGCGAGGCGATCCAGGCCTGGTGCTTCTTCGCCGGCGCCAACAGCATCTTCTACGGCGAGAAGCTGTTGACCACCGAGAACGCCGACGCGGCGGCCGACGAGGCCATGTTCGAGAAGCTCGGCCTGACCCCGCTGATCCCCGACGGCTGCCAGCTCGACGAGCCGGCCGACAGCCAGCAGGCCTCCGTCTCGGCCTGATCGGCAACCACATCACGGCCATCACGGGCCGCGACTGACCACCCGGTCGGCCGCGGCCCGTTTCGTTTGGCGCGCCGAGCAATCGACGCCCCATTGTGGGAGCGGGCGTCGTAGGAGTGGCTTTAGCCGCGATGGGATCGGGTGGCGGCTCGGCATGTCGCGGCTAAAGCCGCTCCTACGGCCACCCTGGGTCGGCTATTCCCCACCCTGATCGACGGCGACCTCCACCTCGTCCGGCGCGAGGCACACCTCGTCATCGCAGGCCTGCAGATCGAGTAATAGACGCGTCGGCATCCCGCCGGTCACGGGTACCCGCAGCTCGATCACCCCTTCGTAGACATCGATCGCCGAACGGGCGAACTCGGCGCGAAACGGCCTGCCCTCGGGATAGTCGATCGGCCCGATCTCACCATCCAGCGCCGTGACCCGGGTCGGCACCAGGAAGTCTTCGCTGGCCGGGTTGGCATTGATGTGAAAGCCCTCGTCGATGGCGAGGCGCACGATGATGGCCGCACCGCCCTCGACCGCGCGCGCCTCGACCGCGACGTGATCGCGCGTCTCGCCCGGTCCGCCGGTGGTCTCGGCCGCCTCGGCCAG
>NZ_SWAW01000053.1:2500-5342 GCF_005096345.1 Guyparkeria sp. SB14A
AGCCCATCAAGCGCTTTTAGAGTTAGTGGAACAGTCTGGAAAGTCTGGCCATAGCGGGTGATAGCCCCGTACACGAAAGCTCTTTTAGCGTGATGTCGAGTAGGGCGGGACACGTGGAATCCTGTCTGAACATGGGGGGACCATCCTCCAAGGCTAAATACTCCTTACCGACCGATAGTGAACCAGTACCGTGAGGGAAAGGCGAAAAGAACCCCGGCGAGGGGAGTGAAATAGAACCTGAAACCGTGTGCGTACAAGCAGTAGGAGCAGACTTGTTCTGTGACTGCGTACCTTTTGTATAATGGGTCAGCGACTTACTGATCGTGGCAAGCTTAACCGAGTAGGGGAGGCGTAGCGAAAGCGAGTCTGAACAGGGCGTTCAGTCGCGGTCAGTAGACCCGAAACCGGCGCGATCTACCCATGGCCAGGGTGAAGGTCAGGTAATACTGACTGGAGGCCCGAACCCACTAATGTTGAAAAATTAGGGGATGAGCTGTGGGTCGGAGTGAAAGGCTAATCAAGCCCGGAGATAGCTGGTTCTCCTCGAAAGCTATTTAGGTAGCGCCTCGTGTCTCACTCTCGGGGGTAGAGCACTGTTATGGCTAGGGGGTCATCCCGACTTACCAAACCATGGCAAACTCCGAATACCGAGAAGTGCAATCACGGGAGACACACGGCGGGTGCTAACGTCCGTCGTGGAGAGGGAAACAACCCAGACCGCCAGCTAAGGCCCCCAAGTGTGTGCTAAGTGGGAAACGATGTGGGAAGGCAGAGACAGCCAGGAGGTTGGCTTAGAAGCAGCCATCCTTTAAAGAAAGCGTAATAGCTCACTGGTCAAGTCGGCCTGCGCGGAAGATTTACCGGGGCTCAAGCACACCGCCGAAGCTGCGGATGCCGTAAGGCATGGTAGAGGAGCGTTCCGTAGGCCTGCGAAGGTGAACTGTGAGGTTTGCTGGAGGTATCGGAAGTGCGAATGCTGACATGAGTAACGATAATACGAGTGAAAACCTCGTACGCCGAAAGTCCAAGGTTTCCTGCGCAACGTCAATCGGCGCAGGGTGAGTCGGCCCCTAAGGCGAGGCTGAGAAGCGTAGTCGATGGGAAGCAGGTTAATATTCCTGCACCGACCGTTATTGCGATGGGGGGACGGAGAAGGCTAGGCCAGCCGGCAGTTGGTGTCCGGTTTAAGCCCGTAGGTGGATCTCTTAGGCAAATCCGGGAGATCAACACCGAGAGGTGACGACGAGTTCCCACGGGAACGAAGTGGTTGATGCCATGCTTCCAGGAAAAGCCTCTAAGCTTCAGATAACGGTTGACCGTACCCGAAACCGACACAGGTGGACTGGATGAGAATTCCAAGGCGTTGAGAGAACTCGGGTGAAGGAACTAGGCAAAATAGCACCGTAACTTCGGGAGAAGGTGCGCCCCCGTTAGGTGATCGGACTTGCTCCGTAAGCTGAAGGGGGTTGCAGTGACCAGGCCGCTGCGACTGTTTATCAAAAACACAGCACTCTGCAAACTCGAAAGAGGACGTATAGGGTGTGACGCCTGCCCGGTGCCGGAAGGTTAATTGATGGGGTTATCTTCGGAGAAGCCCTTGATCGAAGCCCCGGTAAACGGCGGCCGTAACTATAACGGTCCTAAGGTAGCGAAATTCCTTGTCGGGTAAGTTCCGACCTGCACGAATGGCGTAACGATGGCGGCGCTGTCTCCACCCGAGACTCAGTGAAATTGAAATCGCTGTGAAGATGCAGTGTACCCGCGGCAAGACGGAAAGACCCCGTGAACCTTTACTACAGCTTTGCACTGAATACTGAACCTACTTGTGTAGGATAGGTGGGAGGCTTTGAAACCAGGACGCCAGTTCTGGTGGAGCCAACCTTGAAATACCACCCTGGTATGTTTGGTGTTCTAACCCAGGCCCGTTATCCGGGTCGGGGACCGTGCATGGTGGGTAGTTTGACTGGGGCGGTCTCCTCCGAAAGCGTAACAGAGGAGCACGAAGGTTGGCTAAGCACGGTCGGAAATCGTGCGGTTAGTGCAAGAGCATAAGCCAGCTTGACTGTGAGACAGACACGTCGAACAGGGTCGAAAGACGGTTCTAGTGATCCGGTGGTTCTGTATGGAAGGGCCATCGCTCAACGGATAAAAGGTACTCCGGGGATAACAGGCTGATACTGCCCAAGAGTCCATATCGACGGCAGTGTTTGGCACCTCGATGTCGGCTCATCACATCCTGGGGCTGAAGCAGGTCCCAAGGGTATGGCTGTTCGCCATTTAAAGTGGTACGCGAGCTGGGTTCAGAACGTCGTGAGACAGTTCGGTCCCTATCTGCCGTGGGCGTTGGAGATTTGAGGGAATCTGTCCTTAGTACGAGAGGACCGGGATGGACGAACCTCTGGTGTTCCGGTTGTCACGCCAGTGGCACTGCCGGGTAGCTAAGTTCGGATTGGATAACCGCTGAAAGCATCTAAGCGGGAAGCCAACCCCAAGATGAGATCTCCCCGGGGCTTCGAGCCCCCTGAAGGGCCGTGGAAGACCACCACGTTGATAGGCGGGATGTGGAAGTGCAGTAATGCATGCAGCTAACCCGTACTAATTACCCGTGCGGCTTGACCATATAACGCCAAAGCAACACGCACTAGATACAACACGCATTCACTTTACCGCCGATCGGCCTCAGCTAACCCTGGGCCGGTCGGCTACCCCTTCGCCTGGCGTCCATAGAGCGGTGGAACCACCTGTTCCCATCCCGAACACAGCAGTGAAACGCCGCATCGCCGATGATAGTGTGGGGCTTCCCCATGTGAAAGTAGGTCAACGCCAGGCTCCCCATTTAGAG
>NZ_SWAW01000054.1:0-5314 GCF_005096345.1 Guyparkeria sp. SB14A
GATTAGCACCCACCCAAGCGTTGGTCGCCCTTGCGAGAAAACTGGCTCGGGTCGCTTTCAGTTTGATGCAGAAACAGACTGACTACGTGCCGAGAATCCCTTGTGGGGAGACATAGAATCTCCTACGCACCCTGTGGGAGCGAGCCCCGCTCGCGAAGGCCGCCCCAGCGGCCGTCCCGATCTGGACGTTGCACACCGCCGAACCCGGAACTCGCGCGTCCCGCGCGATTCGCGACCCAGGGTCGCTCCCACAAAGGGTTTCGCTTGAACACCAGCGCCTGCAACACGCCATGCCTTGTTGTTGCATACGCACACTTTTGATCCTATCGTTGGAATACGCAACACCGGAGTCGTGACATGACCCTCGCCGTCGCCCCCAACAACGCCTCGAAAGACAAGGCCATGGTGCTGGCCAAGGCCCTGTTCAACGCCGGACGCGGGCTCGGCCTGAGCCAGACCCGGATCGGTCGGATCGTCGGCAAGAACCGCTCGACCATCACCCGCTCGGGCGTGGACCCGGAAAGCCAGAACGGCCAATTGGCCCTGCTGCTCGTGCGCTGCTACCGAAGCCTGTATGCGCTGATGGACGGCGACGAGGCGCAGATGAAGCATTGGATGCACACGCCCAACCGGCACACCGGCGGCATCCCGGCGGAGCAGATGCTCTCCGTGGTCGGGCTGGTGCATGTCTGCGACTACCTGGACGCGATTCGCGGCAAGGTCTGAGGCGTGCCGGACCTGTGGCAGGAGTGCGAACTCGCCGAACGCATCGAGCCGATCGGCGGCGTGCTGACTCGCATCGTCGAGAGCCAGGAGCAGGTCGCGACGACCGGGCTGGTCGACACCCTCGAGGAGCAGAGCGTGCTCGAGGAGATGCTCGAGGCGACCAAGCCCCCGCCGCGACCCGGCAGCGAGGATCTGCACTACCTGCTGCTCACGCCCTTTCGCTATCCACCGCTGAGGCACGGCTCGCGCTTCGGCGGCCGATTCGAGCCGTCCCTGCTCTACGGATCGCTGGCCACCCACACCGCGCTGGCGGAAGCCGCCTACTATCGCCTGGTGTTCTGGTCCGGCATGCAGACGCCGCCCTCATCCCCGCTTCGCAGCCGCCACACCTTGTTTCGGGCGAGATACGGCACGGATGGCGGCCTGCGTCTGCATCGCCCACCGTGCGACCGCAAACGGCCCGTCCTGACCGATCCGGCCGACTACGCCGCCACCCAGCAGCTCGGCCGAACCATGCGCGAGGCCGGGATACGGGGTTTCGAATCCCCCTCCGCCCGCGATCCGAACGGCGGCATCAATGTCGGCCTGTTCGAACCATCGGCCCTGACCTCAAGATCGCCGACCGAATGGGAGGGCTGGCTGTGCGAGGTGACCGGCGAGCGTGTCACCTTCCTCCAGCTCACCGGCGGACGCATCGAACGCTTCCCCGCCGACACCTTCCGCGTCAATGGACAACTGCCACAGCCGGCCGTCTGAACGAACAACAACGCCTCGGCGCGTTAGCGCCCATCCCAGACCGTTATCGATTCCACCGGCGCGATGGCGGGCGAGGCCCTTTCGAAACAGAGCCCCACTGTGGGAGCGACCCTCGGTCGCGAATCGCGCGGAACGCGCGAGTTCCGGGCTCGGTTTCGTGCCTGAACTCGACCGGGGCGGCCGCTGGAGCGGCCTTCGCGGGCGGGGCCCGCTCCCACAGTGGGGCCTCTTGGGCGTGCGATCAGATGCCGCTCGACTCGGGGCCGGACTCGACCCCGGTCCGCCAGTCGATCGGGTCGAGCCCGTGGGATTCGAGGAAGGCGTTGATGCGCGAGAAGGGCTTGGAGCCGAAGAAGCCGCGGTAGGCGGACAGCGGCGAGGGGTGGGGACTCTTGATGACGAGATGCTCGGGGCGGTGGACGTGCGCGGCCTTCTTCTGCGCCTGCGCGCCCCAGAAGACGAACACGATCGGGCGCGGCTGCTCGGCGAGTACGCGGATGGCGTGATCGGTCAGCGCCTCCCAGCCCATGCCCTGGTGCGAGGCCGGCTGACCCGAGGCGACGGTCAGCACGGCGTTGAGCAACAGCACGCCCTGGTCGGCCCAGTGGGTGAGATCGCCGTTGCGGTTCTGGATGCCCAGATCGTCGGCCAGCTCCTTGAAGATATTCAGCAAGGATTTCGGCAACGGCCGGACGTCCGGGCGCACGGAAAAGCACAGCCCGTTGGCGTGACCCGGCGTGGGGTACGGGTCCTGGCCGAGGATCACCACCCGCACCTGATCGAGCGGGGTGTGGTTGAAGGCACGGAACCACTCGTCGGGCTTCGGGTGGATCACCGTGCCGCGCTTGCCCTGTTCGAGCAGCCGCTGACGCAGCTGCTGCATGGGCGTATCGAGCAGCACCGGGGCGAGCGCCTCGCGCCACGCCGGCTCCATCTGGACACGTTGAAGTGCGGAATCCGTCATGGCATCAGGCGTTCGATCGTCCAGCCGTCACCGTCGCGCACGTAGGCGAAACGATCGTGCAGGCGCGACGGCCGGCCCTGCCAGAATTCCCACTCGCGCGGCACCACGCGGTAGCCGCCCCAGGCGGGGTTGCGCGGCACCTCGCCTTCCGGGTAGCGCTCGGCCATGTCCTCGAAGCGCGCCTCCAGGGCCTCGCGGGATTCGATCGCCGCGCTCTGGATGGAGGTGATCGCCGCCAGCCGCGATCCGCGCGGGCGCTGGCGGAAGTAGGCCTCGTTGTCCTCGTCGGACAAACGCTCGACCAAGCCTGCCACGCGTACCTGCCGATCGACCTCCGGCCAGAAGAAGGTAAGCGCGGCACGCGGGTTGGCGTCGAGTTCCCGGCCCTTGCGGCTGCGGGTATCGGTGTAGAAGCACAGGCCGCGGGCATCGAAATGCTTCAACAGCACGTAGCGCGCCGACGGCCAGCCGTCGGCGTCCACGGTGGAGACGCACATCGCGGTGGGGTCGAAGTTGCCCGCCTCGCGTGCGGCGATCAGCCACTGGGCCAGCTGGTCGACCGGATCGGTGGCCAGGTCGCGGCGATGCAGTACGCCGTGGAGGTAGTCGCGCCGGTCGGCACGGTGATCAAATTCGCCCGCCATGGGAGCTCCTGTTGCAACGTGTTTGCCGTGCGAGACTATAGGGCACACGAACGCGACGTTTCCAGAAAGGACCACGGACGATGACCCGACCGCTGCACCTGTTCCTGTTTCACGGCCTCGGCGCCGACGGCGACGACCTCGCCCCGATCAGCGACCTGATCACCGAGCGCGTGCCGCTGACCGACCACCACTGGGCCGTGCATCGCCCGGACGCGCCGGTCTCGCCAGTGTCGCTCAACGGCGGCATGCCCATGCCCAGCTGGTTCGACCTGATCGCCGACGACGGCAATATCGAGGCCGACCGCGACAGCCTCGCCGGCATCACCTTCGACCTGCAGCAGCAGGTGCAGGACACGGTCGGCGACGACCCCTTTATCCTCGGCGGTTTCTCGCAGGGCGGCGTGCTCGCCAACCGCCTGATGCTGAGCCTGCCGCGCCCGCCGCTGGCCGCGCTGCTGCTCTCGACCTGGCTGCCCGCCCCCGAGCAGATCGACCGGCCCAGCGACGGCCGCGACCCGGTGGTATTCATCGGCCACGGCGAGCACGACACCCTGATCCCGGTACGTGCCGCCGGCATGGTGAATGCGTTCCTGCAGGATTGCGGTCTGACGAATGTCACCGAGCGGCACTATCCGGTCGAGCACGGCATCCTGCCGGAGGAACTTGAAGATATCGTCGCATGGCTGGCAGAAAATCTGCGAGGGCCTGAAAAATAAAGCTCAATGAACTCAAAAAAGAGGAAGAAGCGGGCTTTAAAGGAAAGACACTATGGAAGAAGAAGCAATTAATTTCAGCGAGAATGAGCTCAGAGACTTCCTCTATGAGAACCACAAACACTCAATATCTGACCTAATCACAGGACGACGGGCGCCAGCCAAATGGAACGGAAATGGATTCCCGCCAATAAAACTCCTCATTCAAAGAGCCACAGAGGTCAAAATAAACGAAACTTTAGACGGGATCTACAGCTTATCCCTCTCGGCCCGCGAGCTGCGCCTAGAAAAATCAGAAGACACCACCACACGAATTGACTTATTCGGACTCTCGGAGTCCAGCAGCCTAACCATAATAGAGCTAAAAAAGTCTAAACAAACCGAAAGGCAGTCCTATACCGAACTCCTCGCTTATGCCAATCACTTCTGCTCCATATTCCCCGGGCTAAATGAAGAGGCCATCAACACCATACTTGTGGCTCCAATGAGATCACGGACTGTCAGGGATGCCTACGCTCAAGAAATTATAGGAAACAACAAAAGATCGGCCGCCCTAATTCCCAAGGAGAAGGATGGATCGATCCAACTACAAGCGTACTACCCTGAGGAACATTACTATCGGTGGTTTGAGAACAGCTTGCTGGATGATCGGTCCATGTGCACTGTTGCGGTGGCGTTTCCAATCATTGACGGATGGATCGATTCAGATCTCAAGAGTAAACATGGTGAAATACCCGAATACTCTAAAGCAGCTCTCAACACCATCGCCAACTCTGCGTCACACAGACTTGAATCAGAGGGGTTTCATGCAATTGTATACGCCTCCCAAAAATGGGGGAACATAGCCCAAGAAATACCCTATCCAAATGTAATATATGCGGTCTTCCTAAACCCATTCTCATCATTCAGGAGCGCAAACGAGCAAGGGATAGTTTTTGGCAACTCAAGCTCAAAAAGAATCAGAGAAATTCAGCAAATACAAGACCAGCTCCGCGAAGAAGAAAAAGAAATGTGGCTAGCCCAAATGGAACAAAACTTCCAAGGGCTCGCCACGAAAATAATTATAGAGGAGTTCGAAGCCTGCTTTAAAAGCACTGATAACTCTCGCTTAAGCAGAGAAATCTCCTTGCCTAACTGGGAATGCATAAAAACAAGTATGCTTGATTCCGTATTCAACCACAACCTAGATGTTTATCAAACCGGAATCATAAGGGAGATATATCAAGAATACATCAAGTACATATTCGACCAGAAAGAGGACGAGATTTATTATAGTGATGACTTGCCAAAATACTCCTACAAATCCTTCAGGGCTTTCTTGCCCGTCTGGGAAATACTAAGAAACCTCGGCCTTGGGGAGTCACACCAGCCACCCCCGGATTAAACGCAACAACTCGACGCCGAAAGGCATTGATATCGCGGACTGACCGCAGAGATTAAGCAATCTTGAACGCATCCAGCGCCGCCCGCGCCGCCACGGCCCGGGCGCGGACGCGCTTGGGCGCGGTGCC
>NZ_SWAW01000055.1:0-2452 GCF_005096345.1 Guyparkeria sp. SB14A
CGCGGCCGGTGCCGGCGCGGGCTACGCTGGCGGCCAGTCCGACTACGGCGCGCCGCCCCCGCCGCCGAGCCAGGACCAGCGCCCGGCCAAGTCGATCGACGACGGCTTCGGCGAGGACGATATTCCGTTTTAGCGGGTGGCCGCTATAAATGGAAACATTGCAAATCGAACTGAAGCCAGCGGGACCGCTGGCTTTTTTCAATACTAGTTTGTTTCGCTGGCTATTCTAAGGGATTTCTTTATGGATGAAGTTAAATCGCACGCTCACGCATATCCGACGAAAAAGTTCTTCGTGAGGATGATTACGCGAGACATAGATCTAAAGGACTGCATACTCGATCTCATTGACAACAGTGTAGATAACGCATGGGCCGAGAAGGGCGGCCACATCATGAGTTTGCGTGATACAACTGATCTCTCGGACTTTGAAATTCATATAAATATTACGAACGACTGTTTCTCGATCAGGGATAATTGCGGTGGAATGACGCTTGATAGTGCTGTCGACCACGCTTTCAATTTTGGGCGAAAAGAGTTCAGCCCGAATGACAATTATAGTATTGGTGTCTACGGCATTGGGATGAAACGAGCTGTATTCAAAATAGGTAGAGAAGCCGAAGTAAGGAGCACGTACGATGAGGGTGGGGAAAGGTCGTCGTTTAAAGTCCCCATTAATGTTGACGAGTGGGTTCACGATGATGCACCCCCTTGGGATTTCGACATAGAAGAGTCCTCGGATTTGGGTGAAAATGGCGTCGAAATAGTAATCCAAGAACTGACTGAGGAGGCTGAGTCGGAATTTTCCTCACCAGAGTTTTTGGCTGACCTCAGGTGGGTTATTGAGCGTGACTACACGCTGCACCTGCACAAGGGATTGAATATATTTTTGAACGGTAAGAGGCTGACTGGGTGGCGGGTCGAGCTTCGCCAGAGCGAAAATTTCCGTCCTATGCGTGCCGAGTACAACGACATCAGTCGCGATAACGAAGTCGTTGTTGAGATGGTGGGGGGCATGGTTGCACCTCCTCCGGAGAGCGTGGATCCGGATGAAGATTCGAAAGGGGACCGGTTGTCAGGCTGGTATGTAGCCTGCAATGGACGAATCGTGTTGGCGGCAGATAAAACCGAGACAACAGGGTGGGGTGCTGAGGGCTTTCCAAGTTGGCACAAACAGTATTCCGGCTTCATCGGTATCGTTTTGTTCTCCGCACAGAATGCCGCCGCCCTACCACTGACAACGACAAAGAGGAACGTTAATTCGTCCGCAGACCTTTACCGAAGAGCCCGAGCCCGGATGCAAGAAGTTAGCCGGGCGTGGATTGATTACACGAACCAGCGCAAGCGGGATACCGAATCGGCGCGGCATAATGAAGAGGCCTCAAGAGCCGTTTCGATATACGATATTGCCCCACGTGAGCAGGTGCAGCTACCAGAGATAGAGAAAAAGCCCGTTGTGCCAATGGCAAATGTCAGCTACTCAGTCCCGAAAACAAAACTAAAAAAGTTGGCTAGGGAGATGGGCAACGTGACGATGTCCTACCGAGACGTTGGGCAGAAATCATTTGAGTATGCCTATGAAGATTATGTCGGAGAAGATTAATGCCTTCTTTCGAAAAAGTTAACTATAGTTTGCGACCCAGCAAGTCAATCCAGAGGGGGTTGGTGTTCGAGGGGCTTCGCGCAATAAAAGAACGCCTTGCTTTGGCTGACCCTGTTTATATTGGGCTTGGTTCGGTTTGGTTCTCTGATTTCCTTATGGCTCACTCGGCTCTCGATGTTTGGGATATGGTGTCCATTGAGTCTGACGAAATCGGGTTTGAGCGTGCGAAGTTTAACTGCCCTTTTGCGACTGTAAAGGTTAAAAAAGGTGAGGCCGGGGTTGTGATCCAGGATCTAAAAAATGGGGCTGAGTACAGCCAAAGGCCGTGGATGGTGTGGTTGGATTATGACTCCGAGTTGGATGAGAGCGTTTGCCAAGACCTGGCCTATCTCAATCGAAATGCGCCGGAAAATAGTGTGATTATTTTTACCTTCAATGCTCATGAAGGTAATTATGGAAAGCCAGCTGCTCAGAGGCGCTCCCGGGTAATTGAGCTCCTCGGTCGGGTCGTCTCGGAGGATGAGCCGCCAGCAAGCTTCAAAAATAAGTACGGTGCTTTTGAGAAAAGGCTTGCAAAAGCTGTTATCGATCACATGATTTCCGACGCGGTTAAGTGTGGTCGTGAGGGTGGTGCCGTTCCTGCGTTCAATTTAAGATATAAAGATGGCTCCCCTATGGTGACCGTCGGTGGGATTTTGCCGAGCAAGCAGAATAGGGCAGCCGCCGAGGAGCTCGTGAAAAGCGAGCATTGGGACTATATTTCCGAGGCACTAATTGCAGCTCCGAACTTGACGTTGCTGGAAGTGGCGCACCTACAGAAGCTTCTTCCCTCAAGTGCTCCGATCACGAGGC
>NZ_SWAW01000055.1:2544-5303 GCF_005096345.1 Guyparkeria sp. SB14A
GCAGCGCCGAGGAGCTCGTGAAAAGCGAGCATTGGGACTATATTTCCGAGGCACTAATTGCAGCTCCGAACTTGACGTTGCTGGAAGTGGCGCACCTACAGAAGCTTCTTCCCTCAAGTGCTCCGATCACGAGGCAGGAGGTCCAAACCCTGGGCTTTGATCTTAGTGATGAGCAAGTGCAATCATTCCAGAAGTACTACAAATACTTCCCGTTGTTCGCGCAGATTTCCGCATGACCGGACCAGCTCTTCCTCCGCTGATCGAGTTGTTTTCAGGGACCGGCGGGTTTTCGTTAGGTGCTCATAAGGCTGGATTTAGGGTCGCCGCGGCTTTCGACAATGACCCGGTTCTTACCTCTTCGTATCGGCGCAACTTCCCTGACACGCAGTTTTTCTTGGAGGATGTGTCGTCCTTGACCGCCGCTGCCCTTAGGGAGTCCGTTGGCGGTTCACGTTTCGGTCTTTTTGGCGGGCCTCCTTGTCAAGGATTTAGTGATATTGGCAAGCGAGACCCAAACGACCCTCGTCGAGACTTGCTCGTCCATTTCTTCCGTTTGGTTTCCGAGGCTCGGCCAGTCTTCTTTGTAATGGAAAACGTGCGAGGTTTGGGAAACGCTGATTCCATAGAGGTGCTCGAATCTGCGATGGGTCTTGTTTCTGATCGGTACGCGCTACACGGGCCGGTCATTTTGGACGCGTCCGATTTCGGTGCAGCAACCAAGAGACCGAGGCTCTTTGTGATAGGGGTTCACAGAGACTTCGGGGACGCGGTGACCGCAGAAGATATAGAGTCTCAAAAAAGGCCATCAAAGACTGTTCGGGACGCAATTGCCGACCTCGTCGGTGCCGAGCGCGTGGAGGATTGTGGGGGCTTCGATGTTTGGGAGGTTCCGGAGGTTGTTGCTCGGTCGGAATATGCGAGTTCGTTGTCGCGCTTGGATAGACGATTCACGGGGCACCTTAGGACGAGGCACACTAGTGCGGTTGTCGACCGGTTCAAAGCCCTTTCTCAAGGTGAGCTTGACAAGGTGGGCAGACATCCTCGGCTTGCTTGGAGCGGATTGTGTCCAACGTTGAGAGCGGGTACCGGGGCTGATCGCGGGTCCTATCAATCCGTAAGGCCTATTCACCCGGAAGAGCCGAGGGTGATTACGGTGCGCGAGGCGGCGCGGCTGCAAGGTTTTCCGGACGCACACCTGTTCCACCCTACGATTTGGCATTCTTTTCGAATGATCGGGAACAGCGTATCTCCGCTTATGTCCGAGGCAATCTTTAGGGCGGTTGCCTCGAAGCTGCAAGACTACGCTGAGGCGTCATGAGGGCGGCGGAGCTTGGACCGGCTAACACCTGATCGACGCTCGTGGCTGATGTCCCGTGTGCCGTCCACGAATACGTCTGCCGAGATTCGGGTCAGAAAGGCGGCTCATTCGTTGGGCTTGCGCTTCCGGTTGCATCGCAAAGATCTGCCCGGCTCGCCGGATTTGGTCTTTCCGAAGCATCATGTGGTGCTTTTTGTGCACGGTTGCTTTTGGCACAGGCATCCGGGATGCGGGAAGACCAGCACGCCGAAGTCCCGGGTGGAATACTGGAAGGAAAAATTCCGTTCGAACGTGGAGCGTGATCGCCGCGTCGCGGGAGAGTTAGAGAGCTTGGGTTGGCGAGTCGAGGTTGTCTGGGAGTGCGAAACTAAGGATCGAGCTGTTTTGCTCGCAAAATTGCGTGACATTTTTGGCTTGAGGTGAATTTTGCGATTTAGTCGACGAGGATCTTTGAATAGCCCCGACTTTCTTAGACACCTCAAGAGCCTCACACTGAGGGTTCCGAGGAGGTGCCATGAGCAGTCGACGTTATCCAGACGAATTCAAGGTCGAGGCGGTCAAGCAGGTGACCGAACGAGGCCGCCGGGTGAAGGAGGTGGCCGAGCATCTCGGCGTCTCCCAGCACAGTCTTTATGCATGGATCCGGCGTTATCAGCAGCCGGATGAAGAAAGGCAGAAGCAGCAGGCCCAAGCCGACGAGATCCGCCGCCTGAATGCGCAACTCCGGGAAGTCACCGAGGAGCGCGACATATTAAAAAAAGCGGCCGCGTACTTCGCCAAGCAGTCCGGGTGAGGTACGCGTTCATCAAGGACCATGAACGCGCCCATCCGGTGCGCCGCCTTTGCCGTTTGATGGATGTCCATCCGAGTGGTTACTACGCCTGGAAGCGGCAGCCGGATTCCCGGCGACAGCGGGAAGACCGACGGCTGCTGGGCGTGATCAAGCAATCCTGGCTGGAGAGCGGTGGCGTCTACGGCTATCGCAAGATCCACCACGACCTGCGGGACCTGGGCGAGCGTTGCGGTAAGCACCGTGTGGCCCGGCTGATGCGTGGAGAAGGATTGAAGTCACAGACCGGCTACCGGCGCCGCCCCGGTTTTCGTGGTGGACGCCCTGCCGTCGTGGCGCCGAATCACTTGCAGCAGCAGTTCGACGTTTCCGCCCCCAACCAGGCCTGGGTGACGGACATCACCTACATCCGCACCCACGAGGGATGGCTGTACCTGTCGGTGGTCCTGGACCTGTTCTCCCGGCAAGTCATCGGCTGGTCCATGCGCCCACGCATGGACCGGGAGCTGGCCATGAATGCGTTAATGATGGCCGTGTGGCGACGCCAGCCTGATGGCCCGGTCGTCGTCCACTCCGACCAGGGAAGCCAATTCAGCAGTCACGACTGGCAGGACTTCCTCAAGGCCCACGGTCTCGTGGGCAGCATGAGCC
>NZ_SWAW01000056.1:0-5144 GCF_005096345.1 Guyparkeria sp. SB14A
GGGTGGGACGAGGTCTCCTACCGTCTGTGCTCTTTCATTTGAGCCAGAAGCGTCTTCTGTCCCTCCACCCCGACAAGCCCAGTTTTTGACTTGCCGGGGTAAACATACAAGCGCCTTCAGGCGCGATGGGATCGGGTGCCGCCTCGTTATTTCGCGGCTAAAGCCGCTCCTACAGCAGCCCCCGCTCGGCCATCGAGATGCAGGGCCGGCCCACCACCACGTGATCGAGCAGGCGTACGTCGATGAGATTGAGCGCGTCGCGGAGCCGTTCGGTCAGGCGCCGGTCGGCGCTGCTGGGTTCGGCGACGCCGGAGGGGTGGTTGTGGGCAAGGATCACCGCCGCGGCGTTGTGGCGCATCACGGCCCGGACCACCTCGCGCGGGTGGACGGCTGCCTGGTCGATGGTGCCGAAGAACAGTCGCTCGAAGGCGAGCACGCGGTGGCGATTATCCAGGTACAGCACGCCGAATACCTCCTGGGTCTCGCCGTCGAGCTCGGCCTGCAGGAAGCGGAACACCGCCTGCGGGCTGGCGATATCCGGCCCGACGCGCAGCTCTTCGGCGAAGTAACGCCGCGCCAGTTCGAGCACCGCCTGCAGCTGGCAGAACTTGGCATCCCCGAGCCCGCGGGCGTGAGCGAAGTCGGCGCGCGAGGCACTGAGCAGCGCGCTGATCGAGCCGAAGTGCGACAGGAGATCTCGGGCGAGATCCACGGCCGAGCGGCCGGCCACGCCGGTGCGCAGAAAGATCGCCAGCAGTTCGGCGTCGGAGAGGCTGGCCGGCCCTCGGGCCAGCAGGCGTTCGCGTGGCCGCTCGGTGGTCGGCCAGTCGGTGATGGGCATGGTGATTCCCTCCCTGGAATCGTCATGACAGATGAATGGTGTCCGGTCAGTTCGGCGGACGCGCCCCCAGCAGGAGCCCTGCCGCGCGCCACTGTTCCAACTGCTCGTCGGCAAAGCCCAGCAGTTCGTCTACCGGGCGGCCGAAGGCCTCGGCCAGCTGCGCAATGATCTCGCGGCCGGTCTGCTCCTCGGCCTCGGTGAGCGCGAGCAGCAGCTGGGCGCTGCCCGGCGTGAGATTGAGCGCGAACGGCGCGCCGTGCTCGTCGCGGTGCAGGGCCAGGTGGTGCATACCCGCCGGCGGGATTTCGGGCCCCTCGCCGGCCTCGAGGCCGCGGCGAGGCGGTCGACCGGGTAGGCGGTCACCATCAGGCGCACCAGCGAGGAGACCACGGGCTGACCGGCGAGCAAGTCGCCGTCCGCGTCGAGGTCGGCCGGGGCGGGGTCGGCGTCCTCGGCCATCAGCTCGAAGCGGGCCAGCTCGTAGGCGGCCAGTTCGCGCTGCCAGTCGGCCAGCTCGGGGCGTTCCTGCAAGAACTCGGCGAACTCGGCCGGCAGGTCGCGCAGGATCGGCGAATGGGCCGGGTGGTCGCGGAAGAACGGCCGGGTCAGCCCCTGCCAGTCGGCCTCATCGAGGCTGGCGCGCAGCGCCGGGAAGGCGTTTTCCAGCGTGCCGTCGATGTTGTTGAAGAACAGCTTGGCGTACCAGGCCATCCGCTCGGGCTTGCTGCCCGGGGGTGGCGGGTTGGTTTCCGGATCACGCACGTAGCGCGTGAATGCCTCCTGGGTTTCCTTGAAGCTCGATCCCATCAGGCGGCCTTGCTGCCCAGCGCCCGTTCCCCGGCGCGGCGGATCTGGGCGACCTCGCCCATCAGCTCGTCGAGCGGCGGGATGTCGAAGTCGCGTTCCAGCAGCGTCGGCACCGGGCCGACGTGGCGGTAGGTGTGCTCGAGCAGGTCCCACACCGGGGCGCTGACCGGCGCGCCGTGGCTGTCGATGATCAGGTCGTCCTCGACCTGGTGGTGGCCGGCGACGTGCAGGTAGCGCACCCGCTCGGCGGGCATCGCGTCGATGAAGGCGTAGGGGTCGTAGCCGTGATTGACGCTGTTGACGAACACGTTGTTGACGTCGAGCAACAGGTCGCAGCCCGAGCGCTCGAGGATTGTCAGGATGAACCTCTGCTCGTCCATGGTGGATTCCACCGGCGAGTAGTAGGAGACGTTCTCCAGCACCAGTCGGCGGCCGAGGCGCTGCTGCACCGTGTCGATGCGCGCGACGACGTGATCGATCGCCTCCTCGGTGAAGGGGATCGGCATCAGGTCGTAGAGGTGGGCGTTGTCCGAGCAGAACGACAGGTGCTCGCTGTAGAGCGCCGGTCGGTACTCGTCGAGGAATTCGCCCACGGCGTCGACGAAGTCGAGGTCCAGCTCCGCCGGGCCGCCGATCGAGAGCGACAGGCCGTGGGTGTAGAGCGGGTAGTCCTCGAGCAGGGCCTTGAAGCGTTCCTTGACCGGCCCGCCGAAGCGCAGCCAGTTCTCGGGCGCGACCTCGAGGAAGTCGACGTTCGGGCGTTGCTCCTCGATCTCGCGCATGAGCGGACCGCGACGCAGGCCGATGCCGACGGGAACGTGTTGCGTGACGCTGGGGCTGGCGGATTGGGGGCTCATGGCAGGCCTCCCGGAACGCTGGATGGCCGACGGCGGCAGCCACCGGCCGGGGGTGTTTTGGGGCCGACGGCACTCGGCCGGCGGCCTTCATCGGCCGGCGACGGCCACGCGGGCCGCCGCCGTCAGGGCGTGGCTCAGGACTTGTCGTCGTCCTTGTCGCCATCGCCCTTCTCTTCGTCCATGCTGCTGCCGCACTGGCCGGCACCGCAGGCCATTTCGGCGGTCTGGAAGGTGCCCGCGTGGGTGGACTCGGAGGCGAACGGGTTGCCGTTGCCCGCGGCCATGGCCGAGGAGCCGGCGATGGCGGTGGCCAGGGCGGTCGAGCCGATCAGCAGGTGCTTCTTGGTCTGGCTTTTCTTGGATTGGGCTGTCATCTCGTCAGATCCTCTCGTTGGGGTTCGCGCGGCCGGGCCGCGTTGACGTGAAGGTGGCCGGGATGGCCACCGGTGAATTGATCATGGCCAACATTAGACCGTAAAACCAGAGCAAGTTGCTGCGATTTGATAGCCCCGTCAGCTGGTTGCCCACCCACGGGTTCCGTGTGTGGCCGGCTGCCAGGCTCGCCAAGGTCTCACTGGGCCGTCAGGTCGCGACGTGGCTGGTCGATGCCGTCGGTGCAGACCTCGAGGGTCGGGTCCTCGATGCAGCGCTCGGCGGCCCGCAGCCGCTGGTCGAGGTACTGCGGGTAGAAGTCCGGCACGGTCACGCCCTTGAGCTCGTCGACCACTTGCTTGCCGTCCGGGGCGAAGTAGATCACCTCGGGGACCAGCTGTACGCCCTGCAGGCGGGCGAACTCGACCGGGGTGTAGGCGGTGCCCTGCCATTCGATCTCCGGCAGGTCGGAGTCGATCTCCACCCGGCGGATGATCAGTCGGCCCTCGTAATCCGGGTCGTTGGCCATGGTCTGCAGGAACTCGTCGTCGACCGTCCGGCAGTAGGTGCAGTAGGTGGCGTGGAAGAACATCAGCATCGGGATCTGTTGTTCCTGCATGTAGGCCAGATCCGCCTGGACGTTCTCCAGGTCGCTCATCAGGGGCACCTCGTCACGCGCGGTGCTGGCGGTCGGCTCGTCGGCCTGCCCGGGCGGGGTGGCCATGCCCATGAGCAGTAGGCCGGCCAGCGGCGCCAGCGTGGCAAGGGCGAGACGGGTGACGTAGCGGGTTGGGGTGATTGCAGGCAAGGTTTTCTCTCCCGGCTGGGCCAGTGACCGATTGGGTCCCGGATTGTATGCGTTTTGGACAATGTCGCTTCAGCCCGGTTCCCCGAGTGCGTTGTCCGAGTCGGTTGCCCGGGCCCCGTGTCCGACCGCGGCATCCGGGTTACCATGGCGCCTGTTTCTCGACGTGGCGGACACCGCTTCCGCCCCGTCCGGTTGCCAGAATGAGGATGACAGATGAGCAAGGCATTTTCCGAGGGCCGCGTGCTGCGGATCGCCACCCGAGCCAGCCTGCTGGCGCTTTGGCAGGCGGACTTCGTCGCCGCGGAGCTGAAAAAGCGCAATCCGGGCCTCGAGGTTGAGCTGGTCAAGATGACCACCCGCGGTGACCAGCTGCTCGACAGCCCGCTGTCGAAGATCGGCGGCAAGGCGCTGTTCGTCAAGGAGCTCGAGGTCGCCATGCTCGAGGATCGTGCCGACATCGCGGTGCACTCGATGAAGGACGTGCCGATGCAGTTCCCGGATGGCCTGGGGCTGATCGCCATCCTCGAGGGCGACGACCCGCACGATGCCTTCGTCTCCAACAAGTACGGCAACCTCGACGAGATGCCGGCCGGCAGCGTGGTGGGCACCTCCAGCCTGCGCCGCGAGACCCAGGTGCGCGAGCGCTTCCCGGACCTCCAGGTCAAGACCCTGCGCGGCAACATCCACACCCGCCTGCGCAAGCTCGACGACGGCGAGTACGACGCGATCATCCTGGCCGCCTCGGGCCTCAAGCGCGCCGAGCTGGCCGATCGCATCACCCATCGCCTGTCGGCCGAGGAATCCCTGCCGGCGATGGGCCAGGGCGCGCTGGGCATCGAGGCACGCAGCGACGATGCGGCGGTGCATGCGCTGATCGACCCGCTGATCGATCGTGACACCACCATCCGGGTGACCGCCGAGCGCGCCTTTAACACGCGTCTGAATGGCGGCTGCCAGGTGCCGATCGGCGGGCATGCCCTGCTGGTCGAGGACGACCAGCTGTGGTTGCGTGGCCTGGTCGGTCGCCCGGACGGCTCCGAGAGCCTGCGCGACGAGATCACCGGGCCGCGCGATCAGGCCGAGGCGCTGGGCATCGAACTGGCCGAGCGCGTGCTGCGTGCGGGTGCCGACAAGATCCTCGCCGAGGTGGGCATCGAGACCGAGGCCCCCGGTCAGGGCTGAGCCCGTGACCGACCACCGCTTGCCGCCGATCCGCGAGGTCGTGCTGACGCGACCGGCGGGCAGCAATGCCGGGCTGCAACAGGCCCTGCTCGCGGCGCGACCCGCCGGCTGTCCCCAGCCGATCGTCACCATCCATCCGCTGCTGGCAATCCGGCCGCTGCCCGGCGGTGGCGACCTGCCCGACGCGCTGGCGACGATGGCGCCCGCGGATCTGGTGGTGTTCGTCAGTCCGCGCGCGGTGGAGGCGGCCCGGGCCGTGCGCCCGCTGACCGAGTGG
>NZ_SWAW01000057.1:0-4676 GCF_005096345.1 Guyparkeria sp. SB14A
CTCGAGGTGTTAGCGCGGCATTCTGATGGATGTCCACGGGACCCTCCTGTCATGGATTGCTTGGTCGGCAAACTCAGCATCCATTGGATGGGTTCCGTGGACAACCTGTTGAGAGATCACACCTAGCGAACGGCTCGGAAAATCACGGAGCGGGAGTGATCGCGACGCAGCCGTCTGGCAACGGCCCCTCAGGCGCTCAGTTCGCGCCATTCCCCCGGGGCGAGTCCATCGAGGCGGTAGGGCCCGATCGCCACCCGGATCAGGCGTAGGGTGGGAAAGCCGACGTGGGCGGTCATGCGCCGCACCTGGCGATTGCGCCCCTCGCGCAGGGTGATCTCGACCCAGCTGGTCGGCACGCTCTTGCGGTAACGCACCGGCGGATTGCGCGGCCAGAGCCAGTCGGGCTCGTCGACCCGCTCGGCACCCGCCGGACGCGTGGGGCCGTCCTTGAGGGTCACGCCCTCGCGCAGGGCGCTCAATGCGGCCTCGTCGATCTCGCCCTCGACCTGGGCGAGATACACCTTGGCGAGCTTGTGGCGGGGGTCGGCCAGGCGGTTCTGCAGGCGCCCGTCGTCGGTGAGCAGGAGCAGGCCCTCGCTGTCGCGGTCGAGCCGGCCGGCGGGATAGACACCGGGACGATCGATCCAGTCGGCCAGGGCGGCCGCGGGGCTGTCCGGCTCCCGGGTGAACTGCGAGAGGCAGTCGTAGGGCTTGTTGAAGGCGATCAGGGTCATGCCGAACGCACGAGCGGGGCGTTCCAGGCCTCCCAGAGCTCGATCTGCGCCGGGTCGGCGCCGGCCGCGTCGAGCAGGGTAACCAGGGCATCCCGGTCGATCCCACGCCAGGGCTGCGGGGTCTCGGCCAGCGGCAGGTCGCAGACGATCTCGGTCAACCGCCGGGAGAGGCGCACCTGGTCCTCGTGTTCCTGGAGCAGCCGTTGGGCGCGTGGCGCGCCGCGAAACTTCATGCCGTAGACGGCCGAGAGGTTGTCGTAGATGCCGTCGATGCAGCCGTGCTTCCTCAGCAGCCGGGCGGCGGTGCGCGGGCCGATACCCGGCACGCCGGGGATGTTGTCGGCCACGTCCCCGGTCAGCGCCAGCCAGTCGGCGATCTGCGCCGGACGCACACCGAAGCGGCGCTCGACGTCGCCGTAGGCCATGACCGAGCCGCGCATCGGGTTGTACCAGCGGTCGTCCGGCCCCAATAGCTGGGCAAGATCCTTGTCGCCGGTCACGATGGTCACCGCCCGCTCGCGGTTGCGCAACCGGCCGACCAGCGTGCCGATCACGTCGTCGGCCTCGAAGCCGGCGTGATCCAGCGCGCCGAAACCCGCCGCGGCCGCCAGGTCCCGGCAGCGGGGAAATTGCTCGGTGAGATCGGTTGGGTGCGGCGGGCGATGCCCCTTGTAGTCGGGATAGATTGCCTGGCGATGCCCGCGCCCGCAGGGGGCGTCGAAGATGGCGGCGATGATCGGCGCCGGCTGGTTGGGCAGCCAGGTCGATTCCAGCAATGCCAGCAGGTAGTCGGCAAAGCCCAGCAGGGCGTTGACCGGCCGACCGGCACGATCGGTGCGTTCCTTGTCGTAGACGTGCCACGCCCGCCAGATCTGGGCGTGGGCGTCGATCAACCAGGCGCGGGATTGGGTCATCCGGCCACCGGCATCGGGTGCGGGCGGTAGGCCGCGCGGGCCACGCCATCGGCCTCGGCGGCCTTGGCGACCGCGGCGGGCAGGCGCTCGATCAGGCGCGGGTCGAACGGCTTGGGCAGGATGTACTCGGGGCCGAAGGTCATCGCGTCGAGATCGTAGGCCTTGAGCACCGACGCGGGCACGTCCTCGCGGGCGAGTGCGGCCAGCGCCTCGACGCAGGCGATCTTCATGTTGGCCGTGATCCGCCGGGCGCGACAATCGAGCGCGCCGCGGAAGATGAACGGGAAGGCCAGCACGTTGTTGACCTGGTTGGGGTAGTCGCTGCGCCCGGTGGCCATGATCAGGTCATCGCGCACCCGGTGGGCCAGCTCGGGCAGGATCTCCGGGTCCGGGTTGGCCAGCGCGAAGACCACCGGCTTGTCCGCCATGCTGGCGAGCATTTCCTCGCTGATCAGGTTGGGCGCCGACAGGCCGACAAAGGCATCGGCGCCCACCAGGGCATCGGCGAGCGTGCGCGCCTCGGTCTGCGCGGCAAAGCGGCGGTGATGCTCGGGCAGGTCATCGAGCCCCTCGTGGAGCACGCCGACGCGATCGACCACCAGCAGGTGCTCGCGCTTGAGACCCATGTCCAGCAGCAGGTTGAGGGTGGCCGTGCCGGCCGCCCCGGCGCCGACCAGCACCAGTTTCGCGTCCTCGAGGCGCTTGCCCTGCAGGCGCAGGGCATTGGTCAGCCCGGCGGCGATGATGATCGCGGTGCCGTGCTGGTCGTCGTGGAAGACCGGGATGTCCATCGCCTCGGAGAGCGCGGCCTCGATCTCGAAGCAGCGCGGCGCGCAGATGTCCTCGAGGTTGATGCCACCGAACGACGGCTCGAGCCGTCGCACCGTGTCGATGAAGGCCTGCGGGTTTTCCGCCTCGACCTCGAGATCGACCACGTCGATGTCGGCGAAGCGCTTGAACAGCACGCCCTTGCCCTCCATGACCGGCTTGGAGGCCAGCGGCCCGAGATCGCCCAGCCCCAGGATCGCCGAGCCGTCGGAGATCACCGCAACGAGATTGCCGCGCGCGGTGTACTGCCAGGCGGCGTCCGGGTCGGCGGCAATGGCGCGCACCGGCTCGGCCACGCCCGGCGAGTAGGCCAGGGCGAGATCGCGCGCCGTCTCGGTGGGCTTGGTGATCGCCGTGGCGATCTTCCCCGGCTGCGGGTAGGCGTGGTAGTCAAGCGCCTCTTGGCGCCGCTGATCGGCATCGGAACGTTGGGTCATGGGGGCCTGGACGGTGTTGGCGTGTCGCTGCAAATGACGGGCGCATATCTTATCAGCGCCCGCCGGGCGAGTCAGGACGATCGTCGGGCCTCCAGGCGCCGTCGGCGCTATGATGCGTGCATGTCCGCCTCGTCGCCCCTGACCGCCCGACCGCTCGCCGCCACCCTCCTGTTGGGCGCGTTGCTGCTGATCGCCTGGCTTGCCTGGGGGGCGCCCGCCGCCGACGACGGTGCCGAGCGGGTGATGTGGCTGGGCGGCGAGCGTTTCGAGATTGAACTGGCGACCACCCCCTCGAGCCGCCAGCGGGGACTGATGCACCGCTCGCCGCTGGCAGACGATCAGGGCATGCTGTTCGTCTACCCCGACGAGGCGCCGCGCTCGTTCTGGATGAAGAACGTCTCGTTTGCCATCGACATTCTGTATCTGGATGCCGACTGGCGCGTCGTGGACCGGCACGTGGCCGTGCCGCCCTGCCGCCAGGATCCCTGCCCCGGTTACCCGAGCCATGGCCCGGCGCGCTACGTGCTGGAACTGCCCGCCGGCACGGCCGGCCGCCTGGCGCTGGAACCGGGCACACGGCTCGAACCGCCCACGAAAAAGGCCCCGGACTGACCGGGGCCTTTGCCGTCGAGACGGAGGTCGCGCCTTACTGCTGCTGAGCCGGCAGGATCAGGATCTCGACCCGGCGGTTCTGCGCACGACCCTCGGGGGTGTCGTTGGTTGCGATCGGGCGACTGAAGCCGTAGCCGACCGGCTGCAGGCGGCTCGCGTCCACGCCGGAGCGGGCCAGGTAGCTGGTGACGCTCTGTGCGCGGTTGAGCGACAGGTCCTGGTTGTAGCTCGCCGAACCGGTCGAGTCGGTGTGACCCTCGACGCGTACCACGGTGTTCGGGTACTGCTGGATCGAGCGAGCCAGCTGGTCGAGCGCGCTGCGGAACTGCGGCTTGATGTCGGCGCTGTTGGTGTCGAAGGTGATCGACTCGGGAGCCTGCAGGCGGATGGTGTCACCCTGGCGCTGCACGTCCACGCCGGTGCCCTGCATCTCCTGGCGCAGTTGGCGTTCCTGCTCGTCCATCTGGCGGCCGACCAGGCCGCCGACGGTGGCGCCTACCGCGGCACCGATCAGGGTGCCGCCGGTCTTGTTGCCCGAGCCGGCGATCACGTTACCGAGAATCGCGCCGGCACCGGCCCCGATGGTCGCCCCCTTGGCGGTCTTGTCCTGTTCGCTGGTGTACGGGTTCTGCGCACAGCCAGCGGCAAGCAGCGCACTGGCGGCAACGGCGATCAACGTCATGCGTTTCATGTTCATCTCTCCTTGGATAATGGCCGGATCGGCCGGCCCCTCGACCGCTTTTGATCCGGCGAAATGTGTCACGCGGCCTTGCTCGACCGGTCGGCGGGCCTGTCAGCGCCCGCTGTGACCCCCGGAGATCCGGTTGGTTCCCCATGCAGCTTGCTTGGGGGACCAGCCGGGCCTGTCAGGGGATGTTAGTGCATTCACGCAACGCCGACACGAGCGCGTCGACATCGGCCACCTCGTGGGCGGCGCTCAGGGTCACCCGCAGGCGCGACCCTCCGGCCGGGACCGTCGGGGGACGGATCGCCGGCACCAGCAGGCCTCGCGCGTCCAGCCGGTCGGCCATCGCGACCGCCCGGTCGGCCTCGCCCACCACCAGCGGCTGGATCGGCGTGGACGAGGCCATCCGCTCGAGCCCACCCAGGCCAGCCACGCCGGCACGAAACCGGGCGACCAGCTCGGCCAG
>NZ_SWAW01000058.1:0-3397 GCF_005096345.1 Guyparkeria sp. SB14A
GCGGTTTCCTCGCGGCCGGCGCGGATGGCCTTGCCGATCTTCTTCAACGCCACCGCGCGACCGGGTGCGAAGAAGTCCTTGCCGGCGGTGCTGTGATCGCGGATGAAACGCTTGACGATCCGATGCTGGACGGCAGTGCCACGGCACTGGGCGACGGGCTTGCCGTCGCGCTGCGGCACATCGCCCAACGCCGCAAGCGCGGCGAGGCGGCGCCCCGATTGCTGGTCTGGACCGACGGGGTCAATACCGGCGGCGAGATGTCGCCGGCCGAGGCACTGACCCTGGCCCGGGCCGAGAACATCGAGCTGTTCACCATCAACCTGGCGCCGGCCGACGCGGAGGGCGCGGCCGACGGACCCACCCTGGAGGACCTGGCCCGGTTGTCCGGCGGCGAGGCAATCGCCGCCGGCGATCGCGACGCGCTGATGTCGGTCACCGATACCATGGCGCGCCACCGGGTGGACGATGCCGACCGGCCCGGGCGCCGCACGCGGCATTCCCTGCTCGGCGGCTTCCTGGCGGCGGGACTCCTGTTCCTGTTGCTGGCGCAATTCTTCCATACCCGGTTGCGGGGGTAGCGGCATGGACGAGCGTGTCGACAACCTGGCGACTCTCTGGGGGCTTCTGGCGCATGCCGGGACCTGGCCGAGCCTGGTCCGCCCCGAGGCCCTGCTGCTGCTCGCGCTGCCGGTCGCGCTCGCCTGGTGGGGGCGACGCTACCGGGCACGGCTCGATCACTACGCCGACCGGTCATTGCAGGCGTGGGCCTTCGCCGCCACCGGCAAGCGGCGGGGCCGGCGGGCATGGCTCGGCCGGCTGTTCCTGGTGCTGTTCTGGTTGCTCGCCGCCCTCGCCCTGGCCGATCCGCGCCTGCCGCGGCCCGGCGACACGGCCGACCAGATGCGCGCCCCGGTGCTGTTCGTGGTCGACGGCTCGGCGGCGATGAGCGGCCGCGACGTCGAGCCCGACCGGATCGGGCGGGCCGTGATGCTGATGTCGCTGTTCGCCGAATCGGACCCCGGCCGGCCCATGGGGCTGATGCGCTATGCCGACACCGCCGGGGTGCTGCTGCCGCCCAGTGACGATGCGAGCCTGCTCACGTTCTACGCCCAGCAGTTGCCCGGGCTGCTCGCCCGCCAGCCCGCCGGCCGGCCCGACCGGGCGTTCGCACTCGCCGCGCGCATGGAGGCCCTGAAGGATGGCGCCGTGATCTGGCTGACCAGCGGCGATGCCCGCCAGTTCGCCGGTGACCAGGGCAGCCGCACCATCGCCGCCGCCGAGCGCCTGAAGGCGCGCGGGATTCCCGTGATCGCCGTGACCCTGGCGCGCAAGTCGACGCCGCTGTACCACGACGGCCAGCAGCTGCGCGGCAGCGAGAACGACATCCTCCGGTCCCGGCCCCGGTTCGGGCGCGTCGCCGAGATCGCCCGACTGACCGGGGGGGGCGGCGCGGCCCACCGGCGTGTTGCAGGACGACGCGGATTTCCTGGTCGATGCGGTCGCCGGGCTGCCGGCGCCGCCGCCGTCCAGGGATGCGGTGGAGCAGCGCACCTCCGTGGCCGTGCTGGCACTGTGGGCGGCCATGGCGATGCTGGCCCTGGCCCTGTGGGTCGAATGGGGCGGTGGTGGTCGGCGCCGGACCCTGCTCGCCGTCCTGATGATCGGGCTCGCGCCCGTCGCGTTCACCACGGCGCACGCCGAGTCGGTGGTCGACGCCCCGAGCCGCGCGGCACTGCTGGACGAAGGCCGGTCGGCCCTCGGACAGCAGGAGTTCGCCCGTGCCCAGGCGGCGTTCGACCGGGCGACCGGTTACACCGCCCGGCTGGGCGGGGGGATGGCGGCCTATCGGCGCGCCGACTACCCGCACGCCGTCGATCGACTGCAGGCAGCCGTCTGGCTGGCGGACTCGCCACGCGAGCGCATGCTGGCACTGTTCGACCTCGGCGATGCCCTGGTGCTTGCCGGGCGCTACCGGGCGGCGGTATCCGCGTTCGACGCGGTGCTTGCCCTCGACCCGGAACACGTGCCGGCCTCGATCAATCGCCGGATCGCCGCCAGGCTCGCCCAGGCGGCCCAGCGGGGCGCGGACGAAAAACAGCCGAGTTTCAGCGGCAACGCGCTAGAGCAACCCAAGCAGATCGACCCGAACCGGGGCGCGCGCATGAGCCAGCAGATGCTCGAGGGCAAGGGAGCCGGCGGCGGCGCGACTGGCGGGCGCACGGTCGACGAGGCCAAGCCGTTCCGGCTCGACGAAGGGCTGCTGCAGGGCGCACGCAAGAAACTCGAACGCATCCGGGATCGTCCCCGGCCGGCGATCCGCGAGCTGTTGCGCCAGCAACCCTACAAGGGAACGGTGGGGCAGCGTGTTTCCGGGGAGGCGGAGCGATGAGACCCGTACGTGCGCTGGGGGCCATGCTGCTCGCCGTGGTGACGGTGACCGGGGCGATCGGCACGGCCCACGGCGAGATCCCGCTGCCGGAGCCCGATACAGGGGGCGACGGCGGATCCTTCGCTTCCAAGGTGGAGATCGGCCCGATCGAGCGGCTGGCGCCGATCGAGCAGAAGACCAGCCGGGCGGGGGCCGGGCGCCTTCCCGACGGGGTGAGCGTGACAACCGACGTGACCCGGCTCGAACCGGTGCAGCGCGAAACCTTCCTGGTCACCCAGACCATCCTCGACCCGGCGCGTCGACTGCGCGGCGTCGAGGTGCATCGGCCACGGGGTGACGGCTTCGATGTGCGGCCGATCTGGGTGACCCACGACAGCGTCGAGATCGACGGCCGGCTGGTGGACCGCCGCCACTATCGCTGGGTGGTGCAGGCCCTGCGTCCCGGCGAGCTCACGCTCGACTTCCACCGCATCAATTTCAAGGTGGTCGGGTCGGCGCAGAGCCGGTATGCCTTCGTGCCGGTCAGTAGGCGTCTCGAGGTCACCGCCCTGCCGGCCTACCTGCCCACCTACCTGCCGGTGACCCCCCGGCTGCGGTTCGAGGACGTCGGGGTCACCCCGCTGGTCGCCGGTCAGCCCGGCAACTGGCAGTTCCGAGTGCGGGGCGTGGGCCTGACCGCCGACGGCCTGACGCGGCTGATCCAGGCGCAGCTGGTGGCACCGCCGGGACTGCGCCTGGGCCAGCCCGAGATCCATGCGCTGCCGGCCTCGGCGGAGGCGACCTCCCCGGAATCCTCCATCGCCGGGGTCTGGCAGGTGAATATCTCGCTCCTGCCCTCGGATCGAGCGGGCGGTTCCGACGGTGGCGCGGGGCATGCCCGCCTGCCGGCGCTGCGCCTGCCCTACATCGACCCGCGTGCCGCGTCACCGGGGGCGAGCCTCGACTATGCCCGCCTCGCCGCGCGCCAGGTGGCCTGGCAGGCCGAGCCGGCTGTCCGCGCTGCCGTCC
>NZ_SWAW01000059.1:0-3385 GCF_005096345.1 Guyparkeria sp. SB14A
CGGAGCGGTCCGCCGCCGCGCCCAACTGGCCGCGGGCGGCGGCCTGCAGCGTCTCCGGGGCGATGCGGTGATGCCCCACGGCCAGGAACAGCTGGTCGTCGCTGTTCACGCCCAGTGCCTCGAGCAACTGCCGGCGGGCGGGGGCGTCCATGGAAAAGCGCCGGTACAGCCGTTCGCAGATCAGGCGCCCGCGTTCGCGGGCATCCTCGCGATCGAACTGCGCGAACCAGTTGCGCACCTTCGCCCGGGAGCTCGCCGAGCGCAGAAAGCCGCTCTTGGCGTGCGCCCACTCGCGGCTGGGCGCCGGCTCCTTGTGGGTCAGCACCTCGACCGTGTCGCCATTGGCCACCTCGGTCTTGAGGGGCGCGATCTGGCCGTTGACCTTCGCCCCGCGACAGCGGTGCCCCAGGTGGGTGTGGATGCGATAGGCAAAATCGAGCACCGTCGCCCCCGCCGGCAGCTCCACCAACTCGCCATTCGGCGTGAAGGCATACACCATTGGCGCGGCCAGTGGCCGGATCTCGCCACGCGACAGGCCACGGCGCAGCGATTCGACCTGCATGTCGAAGGGGTTTTCGCCGCCACCGCCGCCCTTGTAGCGCCAGTGGGCGGCGACGCCGAACTCGGCGAAGGCGTGCATGCGCTCGGTGCGGATCTGGATCTCGACCACCTTGCCCTCGTCGGCCTCGACGGCCGTGTGCAGCGACTGGTAGCCGTTGGGCTTGGGCCGGGCGATGTAATCGTCGTATTCGCTCGGGATGGGGCGGAACAGCTCGTGGACCACCGAGAGCGCGGCGTAGCAGTCGGTGACCGAATCGACCTGCACCCGCAGCGCGCGCACGTCGAACAGCTCCTCGAAGGAGAGCTGCTTGCGGCGCATCTTCCCCCAGATGCTGTAGATATGCTTGGGCCGCCCGTAGACCTCGGCGCGGATGCCCGCCTGGAGCAGGGCGTGGTTCAGTTTCTGCTCGACCTGGACCAGGTACGACTCGCGGCTGGTGCGACGCTCGTCGAGCAGGCCGGCGATCTCGACGTAGGTGTTCGGTTCGAGATGGCGGAAAGCCAGGTCCTCGAGCTCCCACTTGATCTGACCGAGGCCGAGCCGATGGGCGATCGGCGCATGGACGGCCAGCGTCATGCCGGCAAACCGCCGGCGCCGCGCCTCGTCGGGTTCCTCGCCGAGCGCCCGCATTCCTTCCAGCCGGTAGGCCAGATCGATCAGCACCGCCCGGGCATCCCGCGCGCCGGCGAGCAGCAGGCGGCGCCAGTACTCGCGCTGCCCCTCGTCCTGCGGCTCGGGGTAGCGCGTTTCCCAGCCACGCAATCGCTCGATCGCCCCGAGCAGGCGCTGCACGCCCCGGTACTCCTGTCGCCCCAATCGTGGCGCGATGAAGGCGGCGGCATTGTCCTCGCCCGGGGCGTCGTCCAGTGCCGGATCGGCCAGCAAGGCGGCCACCAGGGTAGCGAGGTCGGCCTGGACATCGGCCAAGGCGACGGCGACCCGCGGGCCGACGGCGGCAGGTGAGTCGTTCGCGACCGACTGGCACAACCGTTCGACGGCCAGCGCCAGGTCGGGACCGACACGCTCGCCCATGCCGTCGAGCGCCTGCTGCAGGCGTTGGCAAAGGTGGTCCGGGTTGATGTCGAGCGGGTGCTGCATGCGGGTTGCTGGGTCTCGGCTGGAATGCGTTCCTGGAGGATATTCTCGGGCGACCTGCCCCGGGCCACCCGGCGGCGGGGCACACGCCGGTTGGGTTGCCGTCGGGGCCGTGGCACTATCCGGTCTGTGCTTACGGCACGCCATCGCGTGACCGCCGCCACGTTCAGATTACCACCCGGCCGATCGGCCGGTCAGGCACAGGGAGACAGGCATGACCAAACGGCCCGACCTTCACGGGGAACATCACCGTCTCAACCGCTACCGCAGCGTCCGGGCCGCCGTACTGGGGGCGATCGCCGGGTTGGTTGCCCTGTCCAGCCTGATCGCCGGCCTGCTGGCTAGCGGCCTGCCACCCGCCGAGGTGCTGCATGCCGCGGTGATCGCCCTGGTCGCCGGGGCATTGGCCCTGGCCGCCGGTCAGCACGTCGCCCTGCGCCTGCGCCAGGACACGGAAAAGGCGGACCTGGACATGGAGGCGCGCGAGCTGGAAATCAACTTCGAGCACGAGCTGGGCGAGCTGCGCGACATCTACGTCGAACGCGGCGTGGATGCACAGACGGCCGAGACGGTCGCCCGCCAGATGATGGCGCACGATGCGCTCGGCGCGCATGCCCGCGAGGAAATGGGCCTGCACCAGATCACCGACACCCGGCCGTTGCTCGCCGCCATTCCGCTGGCCGCCTCGTTCGCCGCCGGTGCCGCCCTGCCGCTACTGGTGGCGCTGATCGTGCCCGCCGAGCGCATGATGATGCTTACCGTGCCGCTCACCCTGCTGGTGCTGGCCGTGCTCGGCGCCTTGAGCTCGCGCACCGGCGGGGCCTCGATGATGCTCGGCGGTTTCCGCACCGCGTTCTGGGGCGCGGCAACCATGGGCGTCACCGCGCTGGTCGGCCAGTTGCTCTCCGGTCTTTCCTGACACCGCCCCGGTGGCCCGGGTGGCCAAAAAACCGGTGACGCCCGGCCCGCGCGTGGTACTGCTGCACGGGCTGTGGATGGGTCGCTGGGCGATGTGGCCACTCGCCCACCGGCTCAGGCGCGCCGGCTTCCACCCGGTCCATTTCGGCTACCCGTCGCGCGCGAGGCCGGCCGATAACGCCGAGCGCCTCGCCCGCTGGCTGGCCGACCAGCCCGACCCACCCCTCCATTTCCTCGCCCACAGCCTGGGCGGCCTGGTGCTGGCCCACCTGTTCGCCCGACACCCCGAGGCGCGCTCACCGGCCACGCGCGTGGTGCTGCTGGGCTCGCCACTGGCCGGCAGCGGGGTGGCCCGCCGACTGGGCGAGACCCGAGTGGGGCGATGGCTGCTCGATGGCAGCCTCGTCGACGGCCTGGCCGGTGACCCGCCTGACTGGACCGCCCCGAACACCCTCATGCTGGCCGGCGACCGCCCAATCGGCCCGGGGCGATTGCTCCCCGGCGAACTCGACATCCCCAACGACGGCACCGTGGCCGTCGCCGAGACCCGCGTGGAGCGCCTTGCCGCGCACCGCCGGGTGCCGGTAAATCATTTCGCCCTGCTCTGGTCGGGTCAGGTCGCGCAACTGGCCATCGATCACCTCTCCGTTACCGACGCGGCCGCCACCGACCGGTGAGACGGGCATATCTATGGCCTGCTCCCCGATCGCAAGCCCCCGGTGGGGTGGTGGATAATCAGGTTGCGTCAATCTATTCGGCCTCCTCGTGGAGCGGTTCAGTGCTCCGGGCCTCGATGGAGAAATCCGCGCC
>NZ_SWAW01000005.1:0-128210 GCF_005096345.1 Guyparkeria sp. SB14A
GCCACGCCCCTGGCCACCACCCGGCCCCCCGCGACCGCGCGGGGCACCCTGGCCACCACCGGGACGGCCACCGCCGCCACGGCGACCACCGCCGGCATTGTTGCGACCGTTCGGGATCGGCTCGGGCTTGGCGTTCGGGTCCGGCTCGAAGCCCGGCACGACGTGGCGGGTGAATTTCTGCTTGGTCAGGCGCTCGATGCCGGCCAGGAGCTTGTGCTCGTCGATGCAGACCAGCGAGATCGCCTCGCCGGATTCGCCCGCGCGGCCGGTGCGGCCGATGCGGTGGACGTAGTCCTCGGCCACGTTCGGCAGATCGAAGTTGACCACGTAGGGCAGCTGGGCGATGTCGATGCCGCGCGCGGCGATGTCGGTGGCGACCAGCACGCGAATCGAGCCGTTCTTGAACGACTCCAGCGCCTTGGTGCGGGCCGTCTGGCTCTTGTTGCCGTGGATCGCCATCGCCGGGATGTCGCGCTTGGACAGGTACTCGGCCAGGCGGTTGGCGCCGTGCTTGGTGCGGGTGAACACCAGCACCTGCTGCCAGTCCTGGTCGATCAGCAATTCGGCGAGCAGCTCGCGCTTCTTGTCGCGATCGACTTCGTAGACCGACTGACTGACCGCCTCGACGGTGGTGTTGCGCGGCGTGACCGAGATTTCCGCCGGGTTGTCGAGCAGCTTGTTGGCCAGCGCGCGGATCTCGTCGGAGAAGGTCGCCGAGAACAGCAGGTTCTGGCGCTGTTCCGGGACGATCTTGAGGATCTTCTTGATGTCGTGGATGAAGCCCATGTCGAGCATGCGGTCGGCTTCGTCCAGCACCAGGATCTCGACCTTCGACAGATCGACGGTGCCCTGGTTCTGGTGATCGAGCAGGCGGCCCGGCGTGGCCACGAGGATGTCGACGCCCTTCTTCAGCTTGTCGATCTGCGGGTTGATGCCCACGCCGCCGAACATGACCATCGATTTGAGCGGCAGGTGATGGCCGTAGTCGAGCACGCTCTGCTCGACCTGGGCAGCCAGTTCGCGCGTCGGGGTGAGGATCAGCGCGCGGATCGGACGCTTGCCCCCCTTCTGCCCGCCTTCCGGGTGGGTGGCCATCAGGCGCTCGAGCAACGGCAGGGTAAAGCCGGCGGTCTTGCCGGTGCCGGTCTGCGCGGCGGCGAGCAGGTCACCGCCGGAGAGGACTTCCGGAATGGCCTTGGCCTGGATCGGGGTCGGCGTGGTGTAGCCGCGCTCTTCGATGGCGCGCTGGAGTTCCGGGCGAAGGCCCAGTTCAGAGAACAACATAGAGTGTTTTTCCTTGGGAACGAGAACGCTGGGCGCATGGAGGCCATGGCAAAAATGGCGTCTCGAATGGCGTGGCGTTTCCCGTCACACGGTCCCGGGGAGGGAGCGCACGCCAGTCGGCAAGGAAAACGCGGGGTGATGACGTGTCGTCGGACAGGGCATCGATGATGAAATCGGCAGGACTGGTCAGACCGAGGCGGCGCATACTAGCACGTTCGCGGCGGGGTCAACGCTTTTTCTCGTGGGAGTCGTCGCTGCCATCTACCCGTCATATCGGGATGGTATCGATGGACCTCCCAGGCAGGAGGTGCCGCTCATGTGTATCGCCACCCGATCCCCGATATCCGAATGCTCCATCGACTGGCTGCTCGACCAGCTCATCGGCCTGCGCGAACGGGTGCTCGACCAGGCCCGCCGGTGGCTCGAACGCGAACTGGGCGATCCGGTTCTCGCCAGCGAGAGCAGCTGGAACCTGGCCTGCTATCTTGCCCTGCGCTCCGAAGACCTGCGCGAGCTGCAACCGCTGCTGGCGGAGCACGGCTTGTCCTCCCTGGGGCGCAGCGAATCCCACGTCGTGGCGACGCTTGACGCGATCATCCACCTCCTCGGTCTCGCCTCTGGCCGGGACGTCAATGCCGAAGCCGGCTCGGCGACGCGCTTCCTCGCCGGGGAGCGAACGCTCGAGAGCAACACCCGGCGCCTGTTCGGCATCGAGCCCCCACACGGGGTGCGCATCATGGTCACGTTGCCCACCCAGGCCGCCGATGACGCGGACCTGATCGAGGATCTGCTGTGCGCCGGCATGACCTGCGCCCGGATCAACTGCGCGCATGACAGCGCCCGCGAATGGAGCCGCATGATCGCCAATCTGAAGGCGGCCCGCGAACGTTGTGGGCGGGAATGCCGGGTATTCATGGACCTCGCCGGGCACAAGGTACGCACCGGCGACATCCGTCGTCGCCACAAGGCGCTCGAGATCGACTGGGAAGGCAACCGGGCCCCGGTGGTCGAGATCAGCGACGGCTTTCTGCGCTCGGAGGCCGTGGGCAAGGGACGCAGGCGCAACTGGCACCTGGCGCTGGATTCCGCCGTGATCGACCGACTCCACGATCACCAGGAACTGTACTTCGTCGACGCGCTGGGCCGGGAACGGCGCATGCGCCTCGCCGCGTCGGGCACGACGCGCTTCTTCCGCGCCGCGCTCGACGGCCCGGCGCACATCGACCAGACAACCGTGTTCCACGACCCGGCCACCGGCGAACAGTTCGTCGCGCGGGGATTCGACACCCGCCCGGCCAAGGTGCGCGTCTTCGAGGGCGACCCGCTGCGACTCTCCGCCGACCCGACGCCGGGCGAGCCTGCCCGCATCGACCCGACCGGCAACATCCTGGAGCCCGCGCGGGTGCCTTGCGCCGAGCCGCGCGTATTCGAACGCCTCACGGACGGCGACATGGTCTGGATCGACGACGGCAAGATCGGCGCACGTGTCAGCCAGGTGGATACCGACGGCGCCCTTCTCACCATCGAGCATGCCGGCCCGCAGGGCCGGTCGATAAAGCCCGACAAGGGGCTCAACTTCCCCGACACCCCGCTCAATCTGCCCGCCTTGAGCGACAAGGATCTCGCCGATCTCGATTTCGTGGTCCGGCACGCCGACATGGTGGGATTCTCCTTCGTCGAATCCGGCGACGACATGCGAGTGCTCATGGCCGAACTGGACGCGCGAGGAGCCGCGGGGATGCCGATCGTCGCCAAGATCGAGACCCGCCGAGCCGTGTCCAACTTGCCGGAAATCATGCTCGCCGCTCTCGACCGGCGACCGCTAGGCATCATGATCGCCCGCGGCGACCTGGCCGTGGAACTGGGCCCCGAGGCGATGATCGAGGCTCAGGAAACCCTGCTCTGGTTGACCGAGGCGGCACGCACGCCGGTGATCTGGGCCACCCAGGTGCTGGAGACGTTGGCAAAGAAGGGCAGCATCTCGCGCCCCGAACTCACCGACGCCGCGATGGCCGAACGGGCCGAATGCATCATGCTCAACAAGGGGCCCTACATCGAACGGGCCGTACGCATCCTGGTCGAGATCGTGCAGCGCATGCACCGTCATCAGCACAAGAAGACCGCGCAGCTTGCGCCGCTGCAATGCCTGATCCGGCCGGACGACCCCGCCGAACGCGCCGCGCCGTGATCCCTGCGAGGGAAACTCTGCACGAATGCCATACCGCTGAAGCGCGCCTTGAGCCGGGCCGATGCAAGGCGCTCGTCCGCCGCGGAAGGGTTGTTCCCGCATCCTCGGACGACAACGCAGCCGATGTCCGGCTCAAGGTGCGCCCTGCGTGGCCTGGCGAGTCGCCCGTGCTCTGCATTGCGATGTCTGGACGTGGCCACCGGCACGCCGGCGACATCGCGCCTTGATCACGAACGACTCGCCAAGCCAGAGTGGCATGGCATTCGTGCAGAGTTTCCCGAAGCGGGCGTGCTGGTAGACTGCCGACCCGTTTCACCGACCGGCATCGCGAACCATCATGAGCAAGGCATCGCTTCAGGATCAGTTACTCAAGGCAGGCCTGGCCAAGAAGGGCGGCAAGCAACCCAAGCAGAAGAAATCCGCCTGGGGACGCGTCAGTCGCCACGACAAGGACGCGAACACCAAACCGCCTGCCGAGATCGAGGCGGCCAAGAAGGCCGCCGCCGAGAAGCTCGAGCGTGAGCGCCGCCAGGCGCGCGAAGCCGGGGCGCGCCAGCGCGAGGCCGAGCAGCGCCGCGCCCAGCGCGCCGAGATACGCCAGCTCATCCTCGATCACGCCGAGAAACTGCCCAGCCACGGCGAGCCGTTCCACTTCGCCGACCAGTTCCGCGTACTGAGCCTGCCGGTCAACGCCCGCCTGCGTCGCGGCCTGGCCACCCGCAAGCTGCGACTGGCCACCTGGGACAAGCGCTACTACATCGTGTCGGCGCAGACCGCCGAGAAGATCGCCCAGCGCGACCCGGCCTTCCTGGTCGCCCTGCCCTCGGGCGGCGAGATCCGCGACGCGGCCTACGCCGAGCACCAGGTGCCGGACGACCTCGTTTGGTAGCAAACGAAAAGAGGTGAGAAATCAGAGACAAGAGGTCAGAAGAAGGGCACACGCCCACACGCGTTCTGATTTGCCACCTCTTCGCTCTGACTTCTTCCGCCTGACCTCTTCAGTCTCCCGACCCCTCCGGGTCGGGCACGAGATCACTCCCCTCCAGCGCCCGCTCGGCGGCCTTGCGGCCGACCTCGATGGTCTCGGCCGCCCGCTCGAACTCGAGCAGGCCGATGTGCGAGAGCTTGGGCGAGATCAGTAGTTCAGGCGGGTCGCCGGCCATGCGGCTGCGCGTGATGCGGTCCTGCATGATGTTGATCGCGCCGGCCATCACGTCGAGCATGCCGGGGGTCGGCTCGTCCTTGCCGCGCTCTTCCAGCCACTTGCCGATCCGGCCGTCGAGGAAGCGCTCGTCCAGGCCGTCGACCCACTTGCGCAGCCCGCTGTCGTTGTCGGTGTCGTGGCGCGCCGCCCCGCGGATGTCGCGGATGTGACGGCCTACCAGGTCGCTGTTGAGGTTCACCGCGATCACCACGTCCGCACCCAGCGCGCGGCACAACGAGACCGGCACCGGGTCGGTCAGCCCGCCGTCGACCAGCCAGCGGCCCTCGTTTCGCACCGGCGACATCAGCCCGGGCACCGCGATCGAGGCGCGCACGGCATCCATCAGGCTGCCCTCGCGCAACCAGACCTCGCGGCCGGCCTCGAGGTCCGTGGCGACCGCCGCGAATGGCACGCGTAGCGTCTCGATATCGACCGGCTCGACCTGCTTGGCCAGCGAACGCATCAGGTTGTCGCCTTCGATCAGCCCGCCACCGAGGCGCACGTCGAGCAGGCGCATCACGTCCCAGGACCGAATGCCGCGCGCCCACGCCTCGAGCTTGTCCATCGACTCGCCGGCGTACCCGGCCCCGACCAACGCGCCGATCGAGCAACCGGCCACCATCGCCGGACGGATGCCGGCCGCTTCCAATGCCTGGATCACGCCGATGTGCGCCCAGCCACGGGCCGCCCCGCTGCCCAGTGCCAGGCCGATCGTCGGTTTGCCGTCGGTCATGGTTTCGTTCCTCTCGTTCCATCGAAAAACCCGCCCTGAAGGCGGGTGGCACAACAGCCAAGACGAGCCGTCCCCGGGAACGGCTTGCGTTCCCTTAATCGTACACGGGGATCAGGGCGTAGCCGTTGTTCTGATAGCCCATCAGCGAGATGAAGCCGGAACGCACCGGCTCGATGCCCGGCAGCAGGGTGTCGTTGTCGACGTTGAACGCCCGCGTGGCGCCATTGCAGGCCTCGATGCGCACCCCCAGGTCCTGCAAGGTCTCGATGCTCCGGGCGATGCTGGCCAGCGCGTCGCCATAGTCGGCCTCGGTCTCCATGGTCGGCTCGGTGTTGATGAACTTCACCGAGTGGGAGATGAACACCATGACCAGATCGGCCTGCACGCCCTCCTTCTCCAGGTTCTCGACATTGGTGATGATGGCCTTGAGGTACATGTCGAGCGCATTGGGGTTGGACTTGCGCACGTCGTAGACGGCCTTGATGTTCTCCAGACCACCGATGGCGGCGCGGTTGTGCAAGTTCTCGGCGGCCACGGTCGGCGCGAGCGCAAGCGCGGCCATGGCGAGACCGGCGGCCCGAAGAAGACGGGTGACACGACGGATCATGGGATTCCTCCTTGATGGGGCCGATTGATGGGGCCGACAAAACCAAGCCGGCAAACGATTAGCCTCACCTGTCATCCTTGCGCGATGCGTCACTCGAATCAATATCCGCTCAATCGAATTTTCTGATTCCGGTCATGTCGAGCGATATGCCGGTCTCAGTCGGCGCAGTCGTCCGGTTCGCGCGCCATCTCGGCCCGCCGCATCGGCATGCGGTCGATCAGCGACCAGATCGTCTCGAGCGAGTCGGGACGGCCGCGGTACTTTTCTTGCCCGTCCAGCCCGAACAGCACCAAGGCGGTCTTGTCCCCGGCCGACCATCCCACCTGGTCGCGGACATCCCCCGCTGCGCTCTCGTCCAGCCGCGTCCGCTCGACCTGGGCCTCGTCGGTCCCGCCGAATCGGCGCCACACCCGGCCATCCGCGCCGATCGTCAGCCAGTGGATACGTCGTTCGGCCATCGCGCAACGCGCCGCCAGCAGCCGCTCGGCCCAATCATCGGCAGACCCGTCCCCGTCGACGAGCACGAGCGGGCGCACCTGCCACGCGAGTTCCTCCCAGTAGTCACCGGCCCAGGCAGAGGGGGCCACGACGCTCAGGGCGGTGGCGAGAACGGCGAGCAGAGGAACGGTCCGGCTGGTTCGAGTCATGGAGGCTCCGGCGTACTGGATCAGGTAACGAGGGTAGACCTGAACCCGCCGACCGTCTTGGCGGCAACAAGTCCCGGGTACAGGGGTTCCGGGGCGCCAATATCGGCGGGCCACTCGATATCCGGTCCGCGTAGCCATGCCTTGTCGACTAGGCTTTATGGCTAGCTCCACCGATTCGCGCGGCACAAATGGACGTGCCGGTAAGCCCGTGTCGGCTCGACATTCCATTTCGCACGAATCAGAGGTACCCCATGGAGAAGAATCCCGACAAAGGTTTTGTCGCGCTGCTCGGCTGGTCGCTCAACGCGGTCGAGGCCGCCGAGACCTTCGATCGCCGCTACGTCGTGGTCGCCCCCGACTGGGCCGAGGAATATTGCGAGAAGCACGACATTCCCTACATCCCGTGGAACTTCGAGCGGCTGAACGACCGCTCGATGGAGATCGCGCACACCCTGCAGGAAAAGGGCGTCGACGTGGCGATCCCGCTCTACGAGGAGACGGTCGAATGGGCCGGGGCGATCAACTCCGTGCTGCTCGACAAGCCCAAGTTGTTCGGCCAGGCCATGCTGTTGCGCGACAAGGCACTGATGAAGCGCCGTGCCCAGCTGGGCGGGATTCGCGTGGGCATCTTCGAGGAGGCCCACGACAAGGAAGACGTGGTGCGTTTCCTCAAGCGGGTCAACCAGACTCTGCTCAAGCTCGACGGCGACCCCAACGACCCCATCCACCTCAAGGCCTTCGACAAGGCCGGCTGCCTGGGTCATCGCGTGATCCGCACGCCCGACGAGGTCGACACCATCCCGGACGAGGAATTCCCGGTATTGATGGAATCCCACCTCGACGGCTGGGAGTTCGCGGTCGAGGCCTGGGTGCACAACGGCAAGATCCGCTTTCTCAATATCTCCGAGTACGTCACGCTGGGCTATTCGGTGTTCGTGCCGGCCACCCCGGAGCTGGAGAAGTACCGCGAGCAGATCACGGCCCAGATCGAGAAGCTGATCAAGACCTTCGACATCGAGTTCGGCTTCGTCCACCCGGAGTACTTCGTCACCAACGACGGCGAGATGTACTTCGGCGAGGTCGCCTACCGCCCGCCGGGCTTCAAGGTCTTCGAACTGCTCGAGCGGGCCTACGGTTTCAACGCCTACCAGGGCCTGATCCTGTCGTTCGACCCCAAGACCACCGAGGAGGAAATCACCGCGTTCTTCCCCAAGGAAGTCGTGGACGCCAAGGGCGTGGCCGGCTGTTTCGGTGTCTACCCGCGTCGGCGCGTGGTCAGCAAGCTCGAGATGCCGGCCGAGACCGAGGACCACCCCTACTTCGAGTCGCATGAACTGACCCCGCCGATCGAAGAAACCGTCACCAAACGCACGGCCTTCGGCACGCACTGGGGCCTGATCTACTTCTTCGGCGACGATCCGCACACGATGCGCGACCTGCTCAAGCGCCAGGAGGACCTGGACTTCTATGTATAATTCCGCGGCAATTCCCGGGCACCAGGAGCCTACGTGACCAGCGACGTCGACGACCAAGCGCCCGGGGCCCTCCTGCCCGGCCTTCTGCAACGACTCGACGAGGCGATCGAAGCCCTCGACTCCGCGCCCGATTTCTCCAAGCCCACGCGGCTTCGTCGGGTGTTGGACGGGGCCAAGCGGGTGCTGCTGCAGGAAGGCGGCCCGGCGGCCATCGAGGCACGTGCCCAGGCCATCGAGGCCGCCGGCACCTTCACCGGCTCGGACTGGGCCTGGCCCGAGATCCTGATCCCGTCGCTCTCCGCGCATGCGCTGGGTAGCCATGATGCGGATACCGTGGTGATCGAGGCCCTGAGCGACCTGCGCATCCTCGCGGTAGCCCGGGGCGCCTACCTCCATCCCACGCTCTCGGCGGAGAACGCCCACCATCACCTCACCCAGGTGCTGGCGATTAACCTGCAACGGCTGTTCATGCCGCCCAGCGAGGCCGAGCGCGAGAGCCAGGGACGGCTCGCCCAGCTCGCTCGCGCCCTGCTCGGCCACCTGGCTGAGCGGATCGGCTACGAGCACATCGTCGACCAGTTGATCGAGGAGATCTGGCGGATCCTGCAGCAACGGCCGATCCAGACCGAGCCGGTCAAGCAGATGATCACGCAGATCGCGATCTGCCAGGCCAACCCCGACATCGACCTCGGCAGCAGCGGCCAGGGTGCCGACCGCCTGGTCAGCAGCCTGTTCGGCCCCACCCAGGCCTGCCGCGAGGACCCCGGTGTCGAGATCTACCGCGACCGGCTGGAACGCATGGACGGCGTGGCCCTGCAGAACGAGGCGACCGGGTTCGCGCGGGCCATGCACGATACCGGGCTGGTCTCGCCCTACCACGCCGTGCTGCTCCGCCATCTGGCCGATCACGGCGATCACCTGCTGTCCGAGGCCATGGGGCTGTCGTCGACCGGCCGGGACTGCCTGCTGTGCTACAGCGAGCTGGTGCACGCGCTGATCGATCAGTCGGTGTTCCCGGAGACGGCCCAGGCCATCTACGGGATGGCACTGATGCTCGAGCGCGGCATCCTCTACCAGCCACCGGTGGCCCCGGCCCTCTGGCGCCAGCTGAGCCTGCCACTGTCGGCCTGGTCACGCGAGCGTCTGGCGATCGCCTTCGGCGAGACGGTGCCGCCACGGACCCGCCTGCTGGAGGGTGTGCTCTGCATGCTGGGCCAGCCGCTGGGCGTGGGCCAGGGCAACAACCCCACCTGCCAGTCGGCCCGCGCCCTGTCGATGTGGGCCTACAACGACCCCGACTACCTGCTGCAGATGGTGGCCTGGGCGGCGCGCGACGACGAGATCATCATCCACTTCGAGGGCCAGCCGATCTCCTCGATGGCCTCGCTCAGCGGCGTCGCCACCACCCTGCCGATCGACCTCGATCCGGTGTCCCTGCTGGTCGTACCGCACCTGGACCGCATCTACGCCGAGATGGGGCGTCGCTGCATCGGTCGGGAGGGCGACCCGCACCGCTGGATCAACCCGGAGTTCCACGGTTGGTGGTCCGGGCGCGGCTTTCGCATCAACGTGGACGTCGCCACCGGCAAGCTCGAGTCGCTGGAGGACTTCCTGCGGCACTTCTACGCGAGCTACCACCCCTACTTCAACGGCAACCAGCCGCTGATCCACCCGCAGCCGATCGGCATCGCCGCGACCGACAGCGCCGCGCGCTTCATCGGCTGGCACGCGATCACCCTGTTGCGGGTGTCACTCGACCCGCAGGACGTCATGCGGGCGTATTTCTACAACCCCAACAACGACAGCGGCCAGAACTGGGGGGATGGCGTCGAGGTGAGCACGGCCGGCTGCGGCGAGCGCTTCGGCGAGTCCTCCCTGCCGTTCGAGGAATTCGCCTCGCGCCTGTACATCTTCCACTACGACCCGCTCGAGCACGGCGAACTCGCCTCGGTACCGCAGGAATCGCTCGACCGCGTGATCGCGATGGTGCACCGCACCTGGGGCGCCGATCGCATCCCCGACGAGCACCTGACGCTCAACCTCGACAGCCCGGCAACCGGCACCGAGGCCTGACTCTTCCGGGAGTCGCCCCGGGCCTGATCAACCCAGGTAGACGTCGAAGCGCAGTCGCCCGGAGCGATAGTCGATGTCCGGGGTGGTCGCATCGATGGTGGGGGCGCCCGGCGGGCGCTTGACCACCCAGCGGGCACCGGGCTGGGTTCGGGCCCAGGCAAACAGGGCCGCGGCGTCCGGGTCCTCGCCCACCAGCTGGTGGAAGATACGCATGGGCTTTTTCACCAGCGCCGATTTCTTGCGCTCCGGGAACATCGGGTCGAGGTACCAGACCGTCTCCTCGCTGGCGCGAAGTGCCGGCGGCTCGGCGCCCAGCACGTCGCCGAACACCGGTTCGATCCGTGCGGCAATCGCTGCCAGCGCCGGATCATCCGCCGCTCGCTCGATCGCATCGGTCAACAGCAGCCAGACCACCGGGTGGCGCTCGACGGCCGTCACCTCGCAACCGCCGCTCGCCAACGCCCAGGCATCCCGACCCAGCCCGGTGGTCAGATCCACCACCGGCGGCCGATAGCCGCCCTTCCAGCCGGTCGCCCGCGCCAGGGCATCCTTGCGCGCCAATGGCCGGGCAAACCGTGGGTCGGCGGCAAAATCGATCACCAGCGGGTGCGAACCCAGGTCGGGATGGTCGCGGGGGGGAATCAGGCCGATGCGGCCCTGATCGATGGCGAGCGTGAAGCGGGCCGGCGAGTCGCCGGGCGCCTCCACCCAGTCGAGCCCCCGGGTCGCGACAAACGCCTGCAGGCGCCCGGCCGCAGCCCCATCCACCTCGGGGCGACAGGCGACCACCGGCAGCGAGGCTACAGCGAGTTGTCCTATAGCCACTTGCGGAAGATCCGCGAATTGCGCTTGAGGTTGTAGAGCGCGCGGCGTTCGGCGGGCAACCGGTCCAGGCTTTCGTCGGCATAGCCCCGCTCGCGGAAGAAGGCCATGGTCTGGGTCGACAGCAGAAACAGGGATTTCAGGCCCAGCGAACGCGCCCGACTTTCCATGAAGCCAAGCAGGCGCGCCGCCCGACCGCCGCCCTGGTAGGAGGGGTGCACCACCAGGGCGGCCAGTTCGGCGGTACCGTCCTCGGGGAAGGGGTAGAGCGCGGCGCAGGCGATGATGTCGCCGTCGCGGTCAATCACGACGAAGCGGTCGGTCTCCAGCTCCAGCTGCTCGCGCGAGCGGCGCACCAGCACGCCGGCCTGCTCCATCGGCTCGATCAGGGCGAGAATCCCGCCGATGTCGTCCAGCGTCGCCGGGCGGATGCGCTCGTAGGGCTCGCTGGTAATCAGCGTGCCGCAGCCATCGCGGGTGTAGAGCTCCACCAACAGCGCCCCGTCGACCTCGCGATCGACCAGGTGGATGCGGTCCACGCCCTTGGAGCAGGCGCGCACGGCGCTGTGCAGGTGTAACTGGAACTCGGTCGAGAGCTTTTCGCCCTCCCGGTCGAGCAGCCCCTCCACCTCGGAAAGGCTCATGGCGGTGGGCAGATCGTCGAGCGGATCGGTGAGAAAGATCAGCTTGTCGGCCCCCAGGGCGACGGCCATGCTTTCGGCGACGTCCTCGGCGCGCAGGTTGAACAGCTCGCCGGTGGGCGAGTAGCCGATGTTCGACTGGACCACGATCGAGCCGTCGCCGAGCGCGTCGCGCACGCCCTCGACATCCACCCGGCGTACCGCGCCGGTATGCCCCAGATCGACCCCGTCGATCACGCCCATGGGCCGCGCGGTGACGAAATTGCCGGTCAGCACCCGCTGGGCCAGCCCCGAGCCCGAGGCCAGGCTCAGGCGCGCGGACAGCCAGGAAATCACGTCGAACTGCACCGCGCCGACCGCCTCGGTGAGCGGATCGATCATCTCGGGCTCGGTCACGCGCAGGCCGCCGTGGAAACGCTCCTCGAAACCCGCCGCCTGGAAGCGGCGGTTGATCTGCGGGCGGGCGCCCGGCACCAGCACCAGGCGCACGCCGAGATCCGCGATCAGGACGATGTCACGAATCAGCCGCTCGAAGCTGGCCGGCTCGTCGAGCGCCTCGCCGCCGAAGGCGAGCACGAAGACGTGATCCTCGTGCTCGCGGATGTAGGGCACGGCGTCACGCAGCCCCTGCACCAGCACCCGCGCCTCGCCGCTTGGCTGGCAGGTAACGTTCGAGGCTTGTTCCTTGCTGTCGGTCAACGCGTAACCTCCCTACGGCGTTGGCTGGGCCGGTGTTATCTGACGTGAGGATAACCGTCGCGCCGGTTCGGGGGAAATCAGCAGGCCACGACTCAACGAGGCCCAGCCCCGTTCAAACCGGGACCGGGCCTCTGCTCCGAGGCGGTTACGACCGGCGAGAATCAGGAAACGCCGGGAAACTCCCCCAGCATCAGGAACTCGACCAGCGCTTGCTGGGTATACATGCGCGCCTCGGCCTCGTCCCAGACCACGCTCTGCGGGCCGTCGATGACGCCGGCGGTGACTTCCTCGCCGCGGTGCGCCGGCAGGCAGTGCATGAACAGGGCGTCATCCTTGGCGCGGCCCATCAGCTCGTCGTTGATCTGGTAGTCGTGGAAGTCGCGCAGGCGGCGCAGGCGCTCCTCTTCCTGGCCCATCGAGGCCCAGACGTCGGTGACCACCAGATCGGCGCCCTCGACCGCCTCGGCCGCCGTACCGACCAGCTCGACGCGATCCTTGGCCGCGGCGACCACGTCCGGGTCCGGCTCGTAGCCACGCGGGGCGGCGACGACCAGGTCGAAGTCGAAGGTGCGCGCGGCATTGATGTAGGAGTGGCACATGTTGAAGCCGTCGCCTACCCAGGCGACCCGCTTGCCGGCGATCGAGCCGCGGTGACGCTGGTAGGTGTAGATATCGGCCAGCAGCTGGCAGGGGTGACTGCGATCGGTCAGCGCGTTGATCACCGGCACGCGGCTGTTCGCGGCGAAGGTCTCGACCATGCCGTGGTCGTTGGCGCGGATCATGATGGCGTCAACCATCCGCGACATGACGCGCGCGGAATCCTCGACCGGCTCGCCGCGGCCGAGCTGCGTGTCGCGCGGCGAGAGGAAGATCGCCGAGCCGCCCAACTGCGCCATGCCCGACTCGAACGACAGCCGGGTGCGGGTCGAGGCCTTTTCGAAGATCATGCCCAGCACGCGACGCTCAAGCGTGTTGGGGCGCTCGCCGCGCTCGCGGGCGGCCTGCAGCTGCCCCGCGCGCTCGAACAGGGCGCGGTACTCGTCCGCGGTGAGATCGAACAGGCTCAGGAAGTGACGTGTGGACATAACGATATCGGTTCTGTCGGTTGAGGGGAGCGCACGGGCAAACGCCCGGCACGAGCCCCGGAAACTCAGTTGGCCGCGTACCAGTCGCGGATGACGCCGATTACCCGGTCGGCGATCAGGTCGGCCTGCGATTCGCTCAGGATCAGCGGCGGCAGCAGGCGTACCACGGAGCCGGCGGTGACGTTGATCAGCAGGCCCTGCTCCAGCGCCCGACCGACCAGCTCGCCGGCCGGACGATCCAGCTCGATGCCAATCATCAGCCCGCGACCGCGCACCTCGCGACAGCCGGCCAGGTCGGACAGACCGTCGCGGATACGATCGGCGATCGACCGGCCCAGTTTCTCGGCCCGCGTGACCAGCCCGTCGCGCTCGATCACCTCGAGCACGGTCGCCGCCGCGCGGCAGACCAGCGGGTTGCCGCCGAAGGTCGAACCGTGGCTGCCCGGGCCGAACAGGTCGGTGGCCCGGCCGGCCGTCAGGCAGGCGCCGATCGGCACGCCGTTGCCCAGCCCCTTCGCGAGGCTCATCACGTCGGGCAACACCCCGGTCTCGTGCTGGAAGCCGAACCAGCGCCCGGTGCGCGCGATGCCGGTCTGTACCTCGTCGACCATCATCAGCCAGTCGTGGTCGTCGCACAGCGCGCGTACCGCGGCCAGGTAGCCGGTCGGCGCCGGGCGGACACCGCCCTCGCCCTGCACCGGCTCGAGCAGCACGGCGACGATGGTCTCGTCCGAAGCGACGCGCTCGAGCGTCTCGATATCGCCGTAGGGCACGCGCACGAAGCCATCGAGCAGCGGCTCGAAGCCCTTCTGGATGGCGGCGTTACCGGTCGCGGCCAGCGCGGCGAGCGTGCGGCCATGGAAGCTGTGCTCCATCACCGCGATCTTCGGGTTGTCGATCTCGCGGCGGCGGCCGTGCAGGCGGGCAAGCTTGATCGCCGCCTCGTTGGCCTCGGCACCGGAGTTGGCGAAGAACACCTTGTCCATGCCGGAGAGCGTCGCCAGCCGCTCACCCAGACGCTCCTGCCACGGAATGCCGTAGAGGTTGGAGGTGTGGACCAGGGTCCGGGCCTGATCGCAAAGGGCCTCGGCGATGTCCGGGTGGGCGTGCCCCAGACCGGTCACCGCAATGCCGCTGACCGCGTCGAGGTATTGCACGCCCGCCTCGTCCCAGAGGTACGGGCCTTCGCCCCGGACGAAACGGACGGGCTGACGATTGTAGGTGGGCAGCAGAAAGTCGCTCACGGCGTTCCTCGAAAACCGATTTCGCCCGGCATTTCCGGGCGACACAAAACCAAAAAAGCGCTCCCCGGAACGACGAGCGCATTGAATCCATTGCGTTTTGTGCCCCTCGACGAACAACGATATGCCTGGCCAACACAGTTGGCGCGAGTTCGGAGGGGCAAGTCATGGAGCATATCACGAATCGAATCGATTTCGACAAAGGGCCGCACGGCGCGGCATGCCAGGGAAACTCTGCACGAATGCCATACCGCTCTGCGCGCCTTGAGCCGGGCAGGTGCAAGGCGTCCGTCCGCCGCGGAAGGGTGACTCCCTTTCCAAGGACGGCAACGCAGCAGATGCCCGGCTCAAGGCGCGCCCTGCGGGGCCTGGCGAGTTGCACGTGCTCCGCGTTACGATGTCTTGACGTGGCCACCGGCACGCCGGCGACATCGCGCCTTGATCACGAACGACTCGCCAAGCCAGAGTGGCATGGCATTCGGGCAGAGTTTCCCTAGGCTTCCGCAAGCCTTTTTGCCGCCATTGCCCTTCTCAACCGGACCACTGCAATTTCCATGGCAAACGACCATCCCAACCAGATTCTCGCCCCCCGCTGGCTGATCCCCGTCGCCCCGCGCGACGAGGTGCTGGAAGACCACGCCGTGTGGATTCGCGATGGCCGCATCGAGGCCATCCTGACCCGCGAGCAGGCCCGCGAGCGCCAGCGGGCAACCGAGGAACCCGTCGACTGGGTCGACCTGCCCAGCCACGCCCTGATTCCCGGGCTGGTCAACGGCCACACCCACGCGGCGATGAGCCTGATGCGCGGGCTGGCCGACGACCTGCCGCTGATGACCTGGCTCGAGGAGCACATCTGGCCGGTCGAGGGACAGATGCTGGGTCACGACTTCGTTCGCGACGGCACGATGCTCGCCGCCGTCGAGATGATCCGCAGCGGCACGACCACGCTCTCGGACATGTACTTCTTCCCCGAGGCGGCGATCGAGGCCGTGCAGGCCGCCGGCCTGCGCGGGATCTTCGGCATCGTGGTGATCGACAACCCCAATCCCTGGTCGGCGAACGCCGAGGAGGCACTGGCCAAGGGCGTCGAGCTGGTCAACGACTGGCGCCATCATTCACGCATCGAGTTCACGCTCGCCCCGCACGCCCCCTACACGGTCGGCGATGCGGCGCTCGAACGGGTGCGCACCATGAGCGACCAGCTCGACCTGCCGGTCCACATGCACGTCCACGAGACCGCCCACGAGGTCAAGTCGACCCTCGCCGCCACCGGCGAGCGGCCACTGGCCCGCCTCGATCGGCTGGGGCTCCTCAACGAACGCCTGGTCGCCGTGCACATGACCCAGCTGACTGAGGCGGAGATCGCCCGCCTGGCCGTCACCGGCACCCACGTGCTGCACTCGCCGCAATCGAACCTCAAGCTCGCCTCCGGCTTCTGCCCGGTGGCCAAGCTCCTCGAGGCCGGCGTGAACGTCGGGCTGGGCACGGACGGGGCCGCCAGCAACAACGATCTCGACATGCTCGACGAGATGCGCACCGCCGCGCTCATCGCCAAGCCTGTGGCCAATGATGCCGCGGCGGTCAGCGCCCACCAGGCCCTGCACATGGCAACCCTGGGGAGTGCGCGCGCCTTCGGCCTGGACGACCGTATCGGCTCGATCGAGCCGGGCAAGCAGGCGGACCTCGTCGCGGTCGATCTCGATGCCCCGGAGACCCAGCCGGTCTACGATGCCGTCTCGACCCTGGTCTACAGCGCCTCGCGCGCCCAGGTGAGCGATGTCTGGGTCGACGGGCGCGCCCTGCTGCGCCACGGGCAGTTGCGTGGGCTCGACAGCCGGGCGATCATCGAGCGGGCAAACACTTGGCGCGAGCCGATCCGGCGGGCCAAGCCCGCCGTCTGACACGTTCACCGTCCATTCGCCCTTACCTGGCCACGCCGCGATGACCCCGACCCACGACACTGCCGACAACGCCTCCAGCGCCTCGCCCGACGAGCTGGCCCACTTCAATCGGCTGGCAAAGCAGTGGTGGGACAGCGACGGCCCGTTCGCCTCGCTGCACGCGATCAACCCGTTGCGCATGGCCTTTATCGAGACCCACAGCGACGCCGGCGACAGCCGCGTGCTCGACGTCGGCTGCGGTGGCGGGATACTGGCCGAGGCACTGGCCCGCAGCGGTGCTGCCGTCACCGCGCTGGATCTCGCCGAGGACGTCATTGCGGTCGCCCGCGACCATGCGCCGGACACACTCGGGATCGACTACCGGGTCGCCGACGTCACCCGCTTCGCCCCCGAGCACGCCGGCACGTACGACGTGGTCACCTGCATGGAGATGCTCGAGCACGTCGAGGACCCCGCTCGCATCATCGAGGCCCTGGCCACGGCGGTGCGCCCCGGTGGGCACGTGTTCCTCTCGACGCTCAACCGCAACGCCAAGTCGTGGCTGCTGGGGATCGTCGCCGCGGAGTACCTGCTGAACATGGTGCCACGCGGCACGCACGACCACCGCCAGTTCATTCGCCCCGGCGAACTCGCCCGGATGGGTCGTGCCGCCGGGCTCAAGCCGATCGCCTCGACCGGCATCGTCTACAACCCGCTCACCCGCGAGTTCTCGCTCAACGACCGCGATCTCGACGTCAATTACCTGATGGCGTTCGTAAAGGAAACTCTGCATGATTCGATGACGTCTCTGCGGGACTCCAAGGGTCCAGATGCAAGGCGCAGTCCGCCGTGAAGGGCCGTCGCCCTTTGCAAGGGCTGCAACGCCGCAGATGGGCCCTTGGAGACCCGCCCGGACGGGGCTCGCGGGTTTGCCCGCACTCGGCGTTGCCGCCCCTCGGCGGGCAACAAGCCCGCCTTCGGGCCGGCGCCTTGATTGCGAACAAACCCGCGAGCCAGAGATGCCATCGAATCATGCAGATTTTCCTAAAGGAGTCCTGATGCTGCCCGCCCCCAAGGCAATCCTATTCGACCTCGACGGTACCCTGCTCGACACCGCCCCCGACATGGCCGCCGCGCTTAATCGCGTGCGCGCCGAGCAGGGCCTCGAGCCCATGCCGTTCGAGGCGATCCGCCCGCATGTTTCCAACGGGGCGCGCGGGCTGCTGGGGATCGGGCTGGGCATCACGCCGGACGACTCGGGCTATGAGGGGTTGCGCGAGCGCTTTCTCGCGCTCTACGCCGAGGACCTGGCGGTACACACCTGCCTGTTTCCGGGCCTGGAGGCACTGGTCGAGTCACTCGAGCAACGCGCCCTGCCCTGGGGCGTGGTGACCAACAAGCCCGGCGAGCTGACACGACGCCTGCTCGAGGCGCTGGAGATCACCCCGGCGGTGGTGGTCTGCGGTGACGACCTCCGCCGGGCCAAGCCCCACCCGGACCCGCTGTTGTTCGCGGCCGGCAAGCTGCGCCTGCCGCCCAATGCCATCTGGTACATCGGCGATCACGAGCGTGACGTCGTCGCCGGCAATGCCGCCCACATGCCCACCGTCGCCGGGCGCTGGGGCTACCTCGACGGCGAGCGGCCGATCGAGTCCTGGGGGGCGACGGTCGTGATCGATAACCCCGAGGACATCGCGCATCTGTTGAGCCGGGCGGACCAAGACGCCACGCACACCGAAACGGTGGACGCCAAATGATTCCGCGCGTCACCTCGCTGCTCGCCTGGCCGGTCGAGGCCCGCTTGCGCAACGCACCGCTCTCGCCGGTCGAGACGCCCACCGACATGGGCGAGCTGATCACCTTCTACCGCGAGCGCCTGGATGCCTTCCGTCCGTCCGCGTTCGAACGTCTGTCCGAGACCGACCAGGCCCGCGTCGACGGGCTGATCACGGCGGTGCTGCTGGTCGACGGGTGGCTGGACGCCGCGGCCGATCGCGAGGCCGGCCAGGCAATGCGCCTGCCGGCCAACGAGTTGGCGCAACTGGGAGTCACCGATGCCCACTGGCGGGAGCAGCAGGTGGACTTCGCCTTCCGGCGCTTCAACGAACGCTTCGCCGGGCGCATCCGGGGCATCCTGCAGGGAGCGGCCCCGCTGGGTCGCCCGTGGCTGGCCGGCTGGCGTTATCGGCTGACCATCGCCCGGGTCGAGCAGATCCTGCGCGAACGGCAGGTCGACCCGGCGCTATGGTTCGATCACGAGCCCCGGCGCTCGCCGGTGGCGTGGGGAACGGCCTCGCTGCGCATCCTCTGGCGGGTACTCACCGGCCGCGGCTGACCCCCGGCGCCGCCATCGGCCAACGCCAGGGCTCACGGCATGAAGCGGACCTGGTCCCGCCCCTCGCGCTTGGCCAGGTAGAGCGCCTCGTCGGCGCGTCGCACCAGATCGGCAGGCGTTTGCCCGGCGTCATCCGGGAGCCGGGTGGCGACACCGACGCTGACCGTCACCACGCCCACCGAGGAGTCGGCGTTCGGGATGGCCAGCTCGCGCACGGCGCGCTGCAGCCCTTCGGCGACCGTCAAGGCGCCGTCCCGGTCGCTGTCCTGCAGGATCAGTACGAATTCCTCGCCGCCGTAACGGGCCGCCAGGTCGTTGCTGCGCCGCACCGGCCCCTCCAGCACCCGGGCGATACGCCGCAGGCACTCGTCGCCGGCCGGGTGCCCGTAACGATCGTTGAACGGCTTGAAGTGGTCGACATCGAGCATGACCATGCTCAGGGCCATCTTGGTGCGCACGGCCACGGCCCATTCCCGTTCCAGCACCTCCTCGAACGCGCGCCGGTTGGCGAGATCAGTCAAGCCGTCGGTGCGCGAGAGTGTCTCCAGCTGGGCGTTGGCCGCCTGCAAGGCCTCGGTGCGTTCCTCGACGCGCTGCTCGAGCACCTCGTTGAGCTCCTGGTATTCGCGCAGCAGGCGCTCGGTTTCCTCGTTCTTTTCCCGGAAGACATGCGCCGCACGGGTCAGCTCGTGAAACTCGTAACCCGCCTCGGTTAGGTCAAGGTCGGCGGCATCCTGACCGCGAGACAACCGCCGGAAGGTCTGCGTGAGGGTCTCGATCGGCGCGACCACGCTGCGCCCCAGCCGATAGGGCAGAAACACCATCAGGGCCAGGGTCAGGGCGATACCGACGAGAACCGTCCACACGGCCTGGCGAATCGTCTCGGCGGTCTGCGCCTCGATCTGCTCCATCTCCTTGTGCAAGCCCGCGGAAAGCTGGTCGGACTGGTAGAGCACCTCGTAGGTCTCGCCGGCCATGACGACGTTGACCAGGTAGAGATAACCGCGCGTCAGTTGCACGGCGTCGAGGATGGCCTCCTGATAGTCATCCAGGGCACTGCCCATCTCGCGAAACACCGCACCATCCGCCGGGTCCTCGCTCGACTCGGCCAGCCGGTCGAGTCGCCGGCGGGACTCGCGCACCTCGACATTGACCTCGCGGATACGCGCGTTGTCGAGCGAGTCGAAGTAGTTGCGCGTCAGGCTGTCGATCCGCAGGGCCGCGCCGCGCAGTCGCTCGAGGCCGGATATGGTCTCTGCCCGACTGGCAGGAAGCGTGGCCTCAAAGGCGCCCAGCAGGTCCTGGTAGCGGCGGGCCTGCGAGTCGATACCCTGGTCGATCAGCCAGCTCTGGCGGTCGTGGAGCCGCTTGACCTCGACGAAGGCCTCGCGGAAACCGTAAAGGTATTCCTCCATCCGCTCGACGCGGTCGCTCACCGCCTCGCTCGCCCCCTCGCCGAGTTGCTCGAGCAGCCCGCGCGCACGCTCGAACACGATCCCGGCCTGGTCGGCGGGAAACGAGCGCCCCGACTGGACGAACTCGCCCGACAGCCGCTGGAGTTCGACCATCTGCAGGGCGACCTCGCCGCCCATCTCGACCCGTTCACTGATGTCGGTCAGGCGCTGGAAGTCGGCGTAGATGCGGGTGATCGTCAGCGCGAGTACTAGGCTGATCAGAAAGCCGGCCAGCCCGATCGCGCCGAAGCTGCCGAAGATGCGCGCCTTGAGCCGACGCCGCGGAGCCGAACGTCGACGGCTCATGCGAGCAGGAATTCCTGCCACTTGGTCAGGGTGTACTCGTAGGTATCCATGACCGTGTTCCACACCGCGATGTTGGCGAAACGGGTTTCGTAACTGCCGCCGCGACGGACCTCGCCCGCCGCGGCGACCCGGTGGCCGTCAACGCCGGTCAAGGCGTGGGCGGCCGGCTTGCCGGCGTACCAGTAGTCCCACTCGGCCGGGGTCATGAAGGGGCGCGAACGCTGCGGGTTGGCGATGTAGTAGCCCTGTCGGGCAATGAATGCCCCCGGCCAGCCCGACAGCCACCAGTTCATGAAGGCATAGGCCATCGCCTGGCGCTCGCTGTCCACGGCCGAGGACAGGCACATTACGCCGAACCAGGCGCGGTAGCCTTCCCGTGGCGCCGCGTAGAGGCAAGGGATGCCCATGCCCTGCAGCTGGGCCGCAGCGGGCGAGAACATGCTCTGGATCACCACCTCACCACGCGCCATCAGATCGACCGAATGCGGCACGGAAAACCACACGCCGCGAAAATGCCCACGGCGCTTGAAGTCCACCAGGAGCGCGAACAGGTCGTCGATCTCCTCGCGGGTCATCCGGCCGATCTCGCCAAAGCGCATCAACCCGTTCGCCTCGGCGGCGAGGGCGAGATCGAACAAGCCGATACTGGGCGCATTCACAACCGCCACGCGTCCGCGATGCGCCGGGTCGAGCAACCACCCCCAACTCTCGGTCTCGTAGGGAATGCCCGGCGCGATCGCGCGCGTGTCATAGCCGAAGGAGTCGGCGTTGTGAACGTAGGGCAGGAAGCTGAGCCGGCCGGAGGGCGTGGCGCCGAGCCGGCCATCCTCCTGGACGAACAACAGCTTGTGGGGCGCATCACCCCGACCGATGGGCGAATCCGGGGTGATGCGGCCGGTCTTGGGGAGATCGTTGATCTCGTCCCAGTACGTCAGGCGCTCGACGTCAATCGACTGGATGGCGTTGGCCTGCCAGAGCACCCGGATGCTGTTCGACCACTGCTCGTAGAGATCGAACGACCCCGGATCGGTGGCCGCCCGTTGCAGCACCTCGGCGCTGCCGCCGGGGTGGAACTCGATGTTGAATCCCAGCTCGGCCTCGGCGCGACGGCGGATCGGCTCCTGGAGGGTGACGTGCGTTCCCATCACCCGCAAGGTCGGCTTGCGATCCAGGGCGCGCACGATCGCCGGGAAGCCGGCCCCGCCCAGCAGCAAGCCCGCCCCACCGGCCTTGAGCACGTCACGTCGATTCATGGGCCTATCATCGGTTCGGGGTCTCCAACGGCATCGGCAACCGGCCACCTTGGCAGAACGCCACTCGGCCGCGTCATGCCGGCTCAATCGGCAGCATGCCGCCACGCCGGTCGGGTGACAAGCACCCGGACCGGACCGATCCCGGGTTAGAGCCGGAAACGGGCGACCTGGCCGGCGAGGCGCTCGGCCTCGCGATTGACCGAGTCGACCGCCTGGTTCGCGGACTGCATGGTCTCGGCATTGCGCTCGACCACCTCGATCAGCGAATTCAGGTCCTCGGTGAGCCGCTCGATCGCCGCCTGGTGACGCTGGCCGTGGCTGGCCGCCTCGTCGGTGAGCTTGACCGTGTCGGCCACCGCCCCGAGCATCTCGGAGAGCCCGCCGGAAGCGGTCTGCAGGGAGCGTTCGGCATCCGCGGAGTAGTGGCTGGCCTCCTGCATCTTCTCGTCGGCGGCCGTCACGTCACGCCCCAGCGATTCCATCACCAGGCCGATCTCGCGGGCCGCCTCGGCGCTGCGCCCGGCGAGCTTGCGCACCTCGTCGGCAACCACGGCAAAACCGCGACCATGCTCGCCCGCCCGGGCCGACTCGATGGCGGCGTTCAGGGCCAGGAGATTGGTCTGCTCGGCCACGGCATCGATGGTCGCGGTCATGCCGCTGATGCGGTCGCGGGCAGCGACCAGCGACGTGATCAGGGCCGCGGTTTCCTCGACGCGTTGCTGCGAACGGCTGATCGAGGCGACGCTCTCGCCTACCTCGTGGCGGGTCTGCTCGGCCCGCGACTGCATCTCGCCGGCCTGGTGACCGGCCTCGAGGATTGCCTCGACCAGTCGCCCGCCGCCGTCGGCCACTTCGCGCGCCTCGCCGAGCGTGCGCTCACGCTGCGCCTGGACCCGCCCCTGCGCGGTCATCACGCTGGACACGCTCTCATCCAGACTGCCGGCGGCGGCGGACAGCGATTCGCTGCTGCGGTTGAGGTTCCCCATCTGGGCATGCAGCTGGTCGATCATGCCGTTGACGCTGGCGACAATCTCGCCGAGCGAGTCATGGCTGACGATCTGGCATTTCTCGGTGAGGTTGCCGTCGCGCACGGCCCCGGCCAGACGCGCCAGCGCGCCCATGCGGCGCAACAGGATCAGGTGGGCCAGCCCGTAGTTGACGAAGCCCACGGTCAGTCCGGCGCCCAGGCAACCGACCACGAACCAGCCCAGCATGCCCTCGCGGAACTCGACGAAGAACGACGCGAATACCGGGAAGATCGCTCCCATGACAACGCCCATGCCGACAAAGGACCATTTCAGGCGACGCAGGATGCTGGGCTGACTCATGATTGGATGGCACCTGGCTCGAAGTGGATGGCGCAACAGGATAGACGCCTGATCGGTTATCGGTCAGTGGGACGATTTCTTGAGGGGCCATCGCTGGCCGATCCGGGGGGACGGTTCGCGCCGGGCGATCCCGGGCAGAAGGCAGGGAACTGGTAGAATCGGCGCCCATGAACGCCGAATCCACCCGCCCCTCGGTCGAGCCCCACCTGGCTGCCGCCGAATGCGAGCGACTCGCCCGTCCGGTAGGCAGCGCCTTCCGGCTGGCCAGCCTCAAGCTATCCCCGGCCCGACAGCGGGCGGTGACGGCCCTGCGCGCGCTGGACGTCTCGCTGGCCGAGATCCCGGAGACGGTCAGCGAACCGCAGGTCGCGATGGCCAAGCTCGATTGGTGGCGCGAGGCGCTGCTGGGCATGACCCAGGGGCGGGCCGAGCACCCGGTCATCCAGTCGCTCGCCGCGGGGCTCGACGAGGTCGGCCTGGGCGAAGAGGCCCGTCGCGAGGACTCGCCGCTGGTCGGCCGGCTGGAGGAGCGTCTGGGGGCAGCGCGCATCGAGCTCGAATACGAGGGCTTTGCCGGCGAGGCGGACCTCGAGGCCTTTCTCGACGCGCGCTACGCCAGCCTGTTCGCCCTGTACGGCCGCCTGCTGGCCCTGCCCGCCGAGCAGATCGAGGCCGCGGCACGGCTGGGGCGCTGGCATGGTCGGCTCGACCGCGCGCGGCTGCTGGGGCGGCATGCGCGCATCGGCCGCGTCTACCTGCCACAGGACACGCTGAATCGCTTCGGCCTGGACGAGGCCGACCTTTATCGCGAACCGGCGCCGGCCGATCGCGAGGCCCTGTTCCGCGAGGAACTCGACCGCATTCGCGCCGGCTTGAGCGACTGGCCGGCGAGTGGCCGACCGCCGCGTCTGTTCCGCATTCTGCGCGCCGTCGACCTCGAGCACCTGCGCCTGATGCAGGAAACACCCGCGGAACTCACCGGCGGCCGCGTTGAAATCAGTCCCGTGCGCCAGTGGTGGCTTGCCTGGCGCGCCTCCTGGTAACCCCAACGGCTAACCCGACCCTTTCCGGCCCGATCATGGCAATGATGGCGGGCTCACCTTGCCGAGACATCCCGATGACCGACTCCCCTTCCACCGACACGCCGATCGATACCTCGTTTGCCGGGCAGGTCGTGCTAATCAACGGCGCGACCGGCGCGCTGGGCACCGCCACCGCACAGACGCTGGCCGCCCGCGGCGCGACCGTGATCCTGCTGGGACGCAAGCTCGATCAGCTCGACCGGCTGGCCGACGACATCAACCAACGGGTGCTGCCCGAGGTGCCTGCCGAGGTCCGCGGCGAACCGCCGGTAATCCAGCCGGTGGACTTTTCCGGGGCCGCGCCAGAGGACTACGCCACGCTGGTCGAGGGAATCGAGCGGGCCTTCGGCCGCCTGGACCTGCTGGTGCATGCCATGGGCACGGCCGGCGAACTCGCCCCGCTCGCCCAGGCCGACCTGATGAAGTTCCAGGAAAGCCTACACGTGAACCTCACCGCGCCGTTTGCCCTCACCCGCAGCGCATGGCCACTGCTGGAGCGCGCCAGTCGGCCGCGCGTGCTGTTCTTCACCGATCGCGGCACCGATGCCTACGGCAGCGCGCATGACATCGCCCACGCCGGCATCGAGCGGATGATCCGCCAGTGGGCCGCGGAGACGCCGAGGGTGTGGATCACCGGCTTCGATCCGGGCGCGGTCAACAGCCGCCTGCGCCACGCGCGCTTCCCCGGCGAGCTCACCCAGGACCGCCAGCCGCCCTGCGCGGTGATGCCCGCCCTGCTCGACTGGCTGGAACACGGCGAATCGGGGGCGATTCAACGCCTCGACGAGGCGCCTGCCTCGGCCTGATCCAGACGCAGCCGCATCACCCGGAACCGCTCGCCCATCTCGGTGGGCATGACCAATTCGCGGAATTCCTGTGCGAGACGCGCCTGATCCGCGAGGGAATCGCGGGACTGCAGTTCGCGCTCGACCCGTTGTGGCACGTCGGTGCCCAGCAGCCACTGCGCCTGACTGCGCTCGCCGTCGATCGCGAACCCCGCCTGTCGCGCGGCCTGCTCGACGGCCTGGAAATCCACCCAGGCGGTGATGTCCTGCAGCCCCGGGTAGACGAACGGATCCTCGTGGGCCAGGTGCCGGTAGTGGCACTTGAGCGTGCCCTCGTCGCGATCGGCTCGGTAGATATCGGCGGTGTGGCTGCCGTAGTCGAACAGGTAGATCCAGGTCTCGCCACCGGCGTCGAGTGACGCGTGCATCTCGCCCAGCCAGCCGGCAAGATCCGGGTTGTATTCGGCCAGCACGGTCTCGCGCGGCGTGACGATGGGGCGTTCGATGCGCGCGCCGATCGCCTCGACCGTGGCCCGCAACGCCTCGTCGGCGGGCCGTTCCTCCCAGACGAATCGCTGGCCGTCGAAGCCCACCAACAGGCGCTCGGCCGTTTCCGGTTTGCCCGGCCACCAGCGAAAGCGCTCCATCGGCATGGCATCGAGCACTTCGTTGGCGATCACGATGCCGCCCGACCACCCCAGATCCGACCACGAATCGATCCAGCGCACGCGTTCGGCCACCGCCGGTGGCAATGACGCGCGCAGGTTCTCGGCCTGGCGTTCGGCCAGTGCCGGGGAGATCTCGAGGATGGTGTAGCGCGCGGGCAGCGCCTCGTCCGCGGCCAGCCGGTCGAGGAGATCGATGGCCAGACGCCCCGACCCCGCGCCGATTTCGAGGATCTCGCCGCCCAGCCCGGCGGCCTGCGCCTGGTGCCACTCGTAGGCCAGCCCGTGGGTGAAGAAACGCGAGCGTTCCGGGGCGGTAATGAAATCGCCGCCCACGCCGAAGGCGACCTGGCCGCTGCCGTAGTAGCCCAGCGTCGGGTGATAGAGCACGGTGGCCATGTACTCGGCGAACGGGATGGGGCCCTCATGCATCCGCTCGACCAGCGGCTCAATCAACGCGAGGCTCTTGGCCTGGTCGGCCGGTGACGGTGCCGGCAGCTCGAACCCTTCGTGGCGAGATCCGGCGCTCATGCGCCCTCCCCGGCCGCCGCCTCCGGCGTCATTTCACGGGTAATCTCGACCCCCACGCCGGCCGCCTCGGCCAGGGCGTGCGGCTTGATCGCGCGCATCGTGACACGGCGAATGGGGAATTCGGTCAGCAGCACCTCGCAGCAGCGCTCGGCCAGGGTCTCGACCAGCTGGAAGCGTCCCTCGCGCGCGATCTCGGTGACGCGCCGGGAGACGGCCGCGTAGTCGACCGTCTGGTCGATGTGTTCGCTGAGCACCGCCTGCCGGAACGACTCGACCTCGAGGACGAGATCGATGCGCACCGGCTGCGGGGTCTCCCGCTCGGCGGGCAGGATGCCGATGATGGTCTCGAACTCGAGGCCCTGCACCAGGATACGGTCGGTGGGCAGCGTGGTCGGCAGGGGCGGGGCAAGCGGCTGGTCGGCGTCCGTCACGGCGTCGGCTCTCGGGTGTGGATGGGGCACCCGGGCGCGTGCCGGGCGGCGCCAATGGTAGCCCGGATCCACCCCCTTTTGCAGGGCGGCGCGGCGAGGGTCAGAACTGCGCGAAGTCGAACTCGAGGCTTTCCTGCGGCGCCTGGATGAAGTCGCCCTGCACGAAATCCACGCCCATCGGCCAGAGGATCTGCAGGCTGGCTGCGTTCTCCACGTTGGGCACGATCACCGCCATCTCCGCGTCCTTGGCGTGCCTGACCACCTCGCCGACGCGATCCTGGTTGGCGCTCTCCTGGGCGAAATGCTCCAACAGCGGCCGGGCGATCTTGATGGTCGAGACCGGCAGGTGGTCGAGGATGCGGAAACCGTCGTCGCCGGAACCGAAGCCGTCGAGGATGAGCTCGCCGCCCAGCGGATGCAGCGCCTGCTGCATGTCCGCCAGGTGACGCAAGGCGTGGCCGGCCTTGTCGACCGACACCTGGATGGCGAGCAAGGTGTCCGGCAGACGGGTCATCTGCAGACGCTGGGTCAGCCACTTGGTGAACTCGGGGTCATGCAGGGAGGCGTCGCTGATGCGAATGTAGAGCTTGGGCTTCTCGCCGTTCTTGACGCCGTTGTGGATCTGCTTGACCGCCGAAAGCACCACCCAACGGTCGATCGACTGGATCAGGTCGCCGCGCTCGGCCTGCGAGAGGAACTCGGCCGGCGAGATCAGGCTGCCGTCCTCGTCGAGCATGCGCACGAACACCTCGTAGCGACTGATCTCGCGATCGCCGGTCAACGAAACGATCGGCTGGAACACCAGCGAGAATCGGCTTTCGCGCAGGGCCGTCTTGATCTTGCGCGCCCAGGCCTCGTCCTGCTCGCGCTCCGAGGCGGTCTTGAGATCCGGCTCGTACAGACGGGCCTGGTACTTGCCTTCCTGCGCGGCGCGGTTGGATGCGCGTTCGACCCGGTCGACCAGCTCGGCGGCATTGGGCGGGGAGTTCTCGTCGAGCACGAGATAACCCGCCGAGGTGGAGACGGTCACCGAGGTGGTGCCCTGGGTGTAGACGTAATCGCGGGCGAGCTCGTTGAGCACCTCGGCCAACTCGGCGGTGCCGTGGCGGTCGAGCCGTCCCAGCAGGATCAGGAAGGAGAACGCGCCGTGGCGCGCGACCAGCCCCTGACCACCGACCCGCTCCTCAACCTTCTTGCCGAACTCGGTCAGCAGATTGTCCATGCCGGTGGTGCCGATGTGGCGCTTGATCTCGTCGTGGTTGAGGATCTCGAGCAGCAGCAGCGCGCCGGTCTCCTCCTCGTCGCCGCTGACGATCTCCGCCCGGCGGGCCTCGATCTGCTCGAACAGGTAGTTGCGGTTATACAAGCCGGTGAGCAGATCGCGACGCGCGAAGTACTCGAGCTGCTCGGAAATGTCGGCCACGTCCTCCTTCACCTGCGTCGCGAAGACCTGCAGGCAGGGCTCGCCGTCGAAGGAGGCCGCGGTGCTGTGGATCCGCACCTCGATCTCGTGGCCGCCGTTGGTCCTGAGGGTGAAGGTGTCCTCCGCGTCCTCGGTCTTGAGGAAGGCCTTCAGGCGCTGGGCGGAATCGCCGGCGGCGAGGTCCAGGATGGGCTCCTCGCGCAACTCGTCGATGCTGGCAAAGCCGAGCAGGTCGAGGTAGGCCTGGTTGGCGTAGATGTGCAGCCCGTCCTGCAGGTAGGCCACCGCCTCGGAGGAGCCGTCGATCAGCTTCTGGCAGCGCAGCTCGGACTTCGACAGCTGGGCGGCCTTGCGCTCACGATCCTGGTAGAGCAACGCGAAGGCCACGGCCCGCATCAGGATCGGCTCGACCAGCGACTCGTGGGTAATCACGGAAAACGCGCCGGCCTCGAGGTAGGCCTCGATCTCCTCGACGCCGCCGATGTCGTCGTAGACCACCATCGGCACGCCGGCCAGCGCCGGCTCGCGCGCGGCGAGCTCGTGCAGGGCGGTCAGCATCTCCAGGGCATTCGCACCGTACTCGATGTAGACGACGTCGATCGGGGTGGCGGTGATCTCGTGGCGCGCGGCATCGAAATCGGCGGCATTGTGCACCGAGGCCTGGAGCCCGGCGTTGCGCAACTCGCCACGCAGGGCAATCGAGTCGTTGACCGACCCGATCACGTGCAGGATGGAAAACGGGGTGTTCTCGACGGTTTCGACGGGCGTCACTTATTGCCTCCCTTGTCGGGGCTGGTTTCCATCACGACCAGGTGGGAGCCCACCATCACGATGCGTTCGAGGTTCAGGGGCACGTCCTGGCCCCGCTCGCGGATCACCGTCACGCGACGGCCGCGATCGGCCAGATCCGGCGGCAGGATCAGTTGATCGATCCGATCCCCCTCGAGGCGCGCGAGCACCGGCCAGGTGCCAGCGGCGTGCGGCGACTCGTCGGCCGGGTGGGCGAAATACGCCATCCAGTCGCCCGGCAGTCGCTCGACGCCCATGTCGATGGTGCGATTGCCCTCGTCGAGGTGACGTACCCAGCGGATGATACCCACCCCGACGACGGCGGCCAGCCCCCCGACCTCCTCCATCGGGTCACGTTCGATCAGGATCAGCTCGTCGACCGCCGCGCGACTGTTGTCGGCCAGTCGCCAGTGCAGTCGCAACCCCCGCTCGGAGAGATTGACCACGTCCCAGGTCGCCGGCTCGTTGAGCCGCGGGGTCGCGGGACGGCCGTTGGCGTCGGGCATCGCCTCCCAGTCGACGTCGTCGCGCGCGCCCGAGTCGATCTCGAGCTTGAAGTCGTGAATGCTCGGGCCGTCCTTGACCTGGCCGTGCACCGGGCGTTCCAGGCCCTCCCAGTCGAGACCGGAAAAGGTCAGGTGCTGCGAGGCGCGCAGGCTGTAGAGCATGTCATCGAGCAGCCGGTGGTGCACGCTGTGAAAGCCGATGGTGATCAGCGAGCGCTCGCCGATCTTCCGTTCGAGGTGGTCGTGGCGACGCGCCTCGCGCGAATTCAGGAAAAACTGCAACCGGCGCAGAAAGCCGCGCAGGGCCAGACGGCACTCCGCATCGAGGCCCTCGATGGTCTCCTGCCGATACAGGGCATCGACGCCGACGTACACGGCCCCGTCGGGGTTCGCCTTGCCGCCGCTGATGGCGATATGCGGGGCGAGTCGCCCGGTCATGTCGACGAAGCGCGCCGATCCGCCGGGCCGGTCGGCGGTGATCTCGACCACCCGCCCCACTTCGCGCAGGCAGGGGTAGAGCACCGCCATCTCCTCGACCGTCAGGGCGTACGGATTGACCATCGCGAGCAGCAGCACGGCCACGTAGACGTCGCGCACCTCGCCCCAGGCCTCGGGCTGCGCCGACTCGAGGTCGCGGCAGGCCGCACGGGCGAACTGATGCAGGTCGGCGTACAGCGGCTGCGGCACGCCGACGTAGAGCTGGTAACAATCGAGGATCAGGCGCGCCGCCCACTCGACCCGTTGGCGATGGGCGGTCGCGCGTGCCTGGCGGGCATCGCCGGCCTCGACCAGCCCCAGGCGCAGGTTGGCAAGCGACTGGGCCGCGCGATACAGGGTAAAGAGTGCCGACAACTGCTCGCGCGCCTGGCTCGACATCGGCAGCGGGCTTTGCCTCAGGCTGCGCCGCAGTGCCTTGGCCGTGCGCTCGACCTGTGGCTCGAGCCGCGCGATCAGGCCATCGAGCGCCTCGTCGCTGATCTCCTCGAGATCGGTCCGGCCGAGAAAGCCGGCCAGCAGGCTGGCCGCCTCGGTGGGACCCACGATCGGGACCCGCTCGAGCAGGGTCTCGAGATCATCCACGGCATGGGACTGGGGTGGCTGAGACGAATCGGCCATCGACGAACTCCTTATCGCATCCCGAACGGGATCTTGCTTCCGTGCACCCGGACGTCGGGGGCGTACGATCATACTGTATTCAATGTGACCGCCCCAATCTACGCCTGACGCCCGCTGGCCGGCGCCTGGCGGGGCGGAAACCGTCGGACGAGATCGGGTCAGGCAATCGGCGTCTTGCTCGGCTCGCCGGCCTGCTCGACCACGAACCGCGGCACGAGATAGCCGGGCAGGCGGGCGCGCAAGGCCTCGATCCGTTCTCGCCCCACCGCGGCGTCGACCGCAAAGTGGGCGGCACCGGCGACCGGGTCGAGTTGGTGCAGGTAGTACGGCAGCACCCCCTGGGCGAACAGCGCCTCGGAGAGCTCGGCAAGCACATCGGTGTCGTTGTTCACCCCCTCGAGCAATACCGCCTGGTTGAGCAGCGTGACCCCGGCCTCGCGCAACCGGCCGAACGCCGCGGCGCTCTGCGGCCCCAGCTCCCGCGGGTGATTGACGTGCGCGACCAGCACCACCTGGCCGGGAAAGCTCGCCAGCCGTTGGCACAACGACTCGTCGATCCGCTCGGGCGACACCGTGGGGATGCGGCTGTGGATACGCAGCCGGCGCAGCTGGGGCAAGGCGGCGAGCCGCTCGATGACGGCCGCCAGGCGCCGGGGGCCCAAGACCAGCGGATCACCGCCGGAGAGGATCACCTCGGTCATCTCCGGATCGGCGGCGAGGTAATCCAGCGCCCGCTCGAGCGCGTCCTCGTCGAGCCGCTGGTCGCCGTAGGGAAAGTGGCGGCGAAAGCAGTAACGACAGTGCACGGCACAGGCGCCGGTCAGCACCAGCAAGGCCCGACCGCGGTACTTGTGCAGCACGCCGGGCACGGCGTTGGCGGCGAGATCGCCGACCGGATCGGCATCGAAACCGGGCACCTCGAGCGATTCGCGCGGATCGAGCCGGAACTGGCGCGCCACGGGATCGTCCGGGTCGGCGGCATCGATCTGTGCCTCGACCGTCGACGTGGTCAGCTCGACGAAGTCGGCATCGCGACGGGGACGCGCGGCATGCTGGGACGATGAGGGGTTATCAGGTATGATCGCGGCCATTTCCACCGACTTCGATTAACTTGCAGGTTCCCATGGCTAGTTACAGCACCAACGAATTCCGCGCCGGTCTCAAGGTCATGCTCGACGGCGATCCGGCCACCATCGTCGAGAACGAGTTCGTCAAGCCCGGCAAGGGCCAGGCGTTCAACCGGACCAAGCTCAAGAACCTCAAGACCGGCAAGACCATCGAGCGCACCTTCAAGTCGGGCGACTCGCTCGAGGCGGCCGACATCCACGAGCAGGAAATGCAGTATCTCTTCTCCGACGGCGAGGAGTGGCACTTTATGGATCCCGAGTCCTTCGAGCAAATCATGGCGACCAAGGACGCCGTGGGCGACTCGGCCCAGTGGCTCAAGGAACAGGACATGTGCCAGGTCACCCTGTTCAACGGCGCGCCGATCCAGGTTCTGCCGCCCAACCACGTCGAGCTCAAGGTGGTCGAGACCGACCCGGGCCTGCGCGGTGATACCGCCACCGGCGGCACCAAGCCGGCCACCCTCGAGACTGGCGCCGTGGTCAAGGTGCCGCTGTTCATCGAGGAAGGCGAGGTGCTGCGCTGCGACACCCGCACCGGCGAATACCTCTCGCGCGTCAAGAACTGATCCACGACGTGACCGACCCGGAGCAGGTGGACTGGCGTCCCGGCGCCAGTGCCGACACGCTCCGCCAGCGCGCCCGGCTCAAGCGCCTGCTGCGCGAGACGCTGGATGCGCGTGACTGGCTGGAGATCGACGCCCCCGTCCTGATCGACAGCCCCGATTTCGAACCCAACATCGCCCTCTTCCGGGCGACCCTTCCCGACGGCACTCCAGCCGGCTCCCTGCACAGCTCGCCCGAGCTGACGATGAAGCGCCTGCTCGCCGCCTGCCCCGACCTGCCCGGGGCCTACTACCTCGGCCCGGTCTTCCGCGCCAATGAGGCCGGTCGGCGGCACAATCCCGAGTTCACCATGCTCGAGTGGTACGACAACGGCGCCACGCTCGAGTCGGCCATCGCGACCACACTCGCGCTGATCCAGTCGGCCCGAGAGGCGCTCGGCCTGTCGCCCGCGCCGGTCGAGCGCCAGGATTACGGCGCGCTGTTTCGCCGTCACGGCGCCCTCGATCCCTACCACGCCGATACCGACACCCTGGCTCAAGCAGCCGCGCATCACGGTATCGATGTCGCCGACCCCGCCGACATGGCCCGCGACGACTGGCTGGACCTGCTGATGAGCCTGGTGATCGAACCGCGGCTCGACCCGGCGGCACTGACCGTGGTGACGGGCTACCCGGCCAGCCAGGCCGCGATGGCCCGCCTCGAGACCGGCTCGTTCGAGGGGCAGGCGATCACCACCGCGGCTCGTTTCGAGGTCTACGGCGGCGGGCTGGAACTGGCCAACGGCTACCACGAACTCGTCGATCCCGACGAGCAGGCCCGCCGATTGGATTCGGCCGGCTCACGGCAGCCGTCACCCAGCCAACAACGCTTCCTCGCCGCGCTGGTCCACGGCCTGCCCGAGTGCAGCGGCGTGGCCATGGGCGTGGATCGCCTGCTGATGTGGCTGACGGGCGCGGAGGATATCGACGCCGTGCTGCCGTTTTCGGCAAGACGGGTTTAGGGGAACCAAAGAGGCACGTCGATCACAGCAGGGCCAGGCGGCTCCGATGACTGGATTCCCGCGTTCGCGGGAATGACGCCGGGTGGGGGGCTTTCGACGTTTGACGGCTACCTTTGCCCCCGCTGCCATCCATTCACGGCAGCGTGCGTCACCACCGCGACCGAACGTCACCAACGGTTAACCAACAAGCCCGAAAAAAACCGTCATTCCCGCGAACGCGGGAATCCAGGGAACCACGGCACGACACGTGGAGCAGCCGCCTAACCAAGTAGCCCTGACGCTCTTCGGCCAGAAATGACAGGCGCACCCTAGCCTTCGGCCTTCACCTCGCCCTCACCGGCAATCTCGCTCGCTTGCAACCGCTGCCCCAGCTTGATCGGCATCTCCGCCTGCCAGGCGGCATCGAATTCCACGCCCTTGGCGGTCAGCAGGATCACCGTCGAGCCCATGTTGAAGCGTCCCATCTCGGCCCCGCGCTCGAGGCGGATCGTCAGCCCGGTCTCCCCGCCATACGTCCAGCGGCCGATCTGGCGCTGCGGTGTCGGCGTGACCAGCCCGGCCCAGACGGTCTCGATGGCCGAGACGTTGATCGCCCCGACCAGCACCATTGCCATGGGCCCGTCGTCGGTGTCGAACAGGCAGACCAGGCGTTCGTTGCGGGCAAACAGGCGCGGCACCTCGGCCACCGTACCGGTCGAAACCGAGAACAATCGGCCCGGCACGTGGATCATTTCGCGCAACGTGCCGGTCACCGGCATATGGATGCGGTGGTAGTCCGAGGGCGAGAGGTAGAGTGTGGCGAACGAGCCGTCCTTGAACGGTTCGGCCAGCGCCTCGTCGCCGCCCAGCAATTCGGTGGCGGTGTAGGCCCGGCCCTTGGCCTGGAAGATATTGCCCGACTGGATGTGACCGATCTGGCTGATCCGCCCGTCGACCGGGCTGATCCACGCCTGCGCTTCGCCCTCGATGGGCCGGGCGCCCTCCGCCAGCGCCCGGGTGAAGAAGGCATTGAAGGTCGGGTAATCGGCCGGGTCGGTCTTGGCCGCCTCGCCGAGGTTCACCCCGAAGGCCTTGACGAAGCGCCGGATCAGCCAGGTCGTCCAGGGCGCGCGCCAACGCGTCACCCGGAACACCAGCCCGGAGATCAGGTGGTGCGGCAGGACGTACTGGACACGCGCCCACAGGCGCGATTGCCATTTCACGGTATTGCTTGGGCTTGTCATGTTGCCTCGTGTTGGCCTGGATACGGGCCGGGCTCTCCCGGCCTCGGTCGCGGTGAAGGTACTATTGTGCCAGAGCAGCGATTGCACCATACGCCCTTCAACACGCCTTTCCGATGAGCCACCGCATGAGCCACGCCCACGCCCCCTCCGATGCGCCCGAAGCACTCGGCAACCACGACCACCTCGAGACCATCCTCGATTTCGTCCGCTGGGCCGCCAGCCGCATGGACGAACACGGCGTGTTCCTCGGCCACGGCACCCACAGCTACCTGGACGAATCCGCCTGGCTGGTACTGGAGGGGCTGCGGTTACCGCCGGATCTGGGGCATGACTGGTGGCAGGCGCGCCTGACCAGCGAGGAGCGCAGCGCCGTGGTCGAACTGATCCGCCGGCGCTGCCTCGACCACACACCCACCGCCTATCTGCTCAACCGGGCGTGGTTTCTGGGCCGGCCCTACTACGTCGACGAGCGCGTGCTGATCCCGCGTTCGCCCTTCGGCGACCTGATCCGCGACGACTTCAAGGGACTGCTGACCCGCAACCCCGCACCGCAACGGTTGCTCGATATCGGCACCGGCTCGGGTTGCATCGCCATTGCGCTGGCCGAGCATTTTCCGCAAGCCGATGTGGTGGGCAGCGACATCGACTTCGGCGCCCTGGCGGTCGCCTCGCACAACGTCGCCGACTACCAGCTCGCCGACCGGGTCGAGCTGATCCAGTCCGACGGCTTCGACCAGCTGCTGGATGCCGACGACAAGCCGCTGGTGTTCGACCTGATCGTCAGCAACCCGCCCTACGTCGACTCCGACGAGGCCGAGGACCTGCCCGACGAATACCATCACGAACCGGCCGGCGCCCTGTTCGCCCCCGACCAGGGCCTGGCACTGGTCGAACGCCTGCTCGACCAGGCCGCCGACCACCTTTCCCCCGGCGGCTGGATCTTCATCGAGATGGGCAACGGCCGGCACTGGTTCGACCAGCGCTGGCCCGGACACCACGGACTTTGGGTGGACCTCTCACCGGCGCCGTCGTCGATCGTCGCCTTCAAGCGCGAACAGCTCGGCCAGTGGCGCGGCGAGGAAACCACCTAATTATTGAATACTAATATTCGGTCGGGGCAGAAAACCAGCGCAGATACATGACGTTGCAATCATCCGACCAGCCCAAATTGCAATCCTTGTAGACCAACCCTTGTTTTTCCCGGGCCACGGGGGAACAATCGGGACAACGGTATCGATCGCAAAAAGATCGTCACGAACAGGGAGAGCACGTCATGGCACATATCGTCATTCTGGGCGCCGGCATCGGTGGCCTGCCCGCCGCCTACGAGGCCCGCGAGGCACTGGGCGACGAACATCGCATCACGGTCATCAACGCCGAACCCTACTTCCAGTTCGTGCCGTCAAACCCCTGGGTGGCGGTCGGCTGGCGCAACCGCGACGACATCACCTTCCCGATCGCGCCCTATCTCGAACGCAAGCACATCGGCTTCATCGCCCAGTCGGTCGAGCGCATCGATGCCGAGGAAAACCGCCTGGAGCTGGCCGACGGCGAGACGGTGGATTACGACTACCTCATCATCACCACCGGCGCCAAGCTGATGTTCGACGAGGTCGAGGGCGCCGGCCCGCATGGCGGGCACACCGAATCGGTCTGCACCATCGATCACGCCGAGCAGGCCTACGATGACTTCAAGCGACTGGTGGAAAACCCCGGCCCGGTGATCGTCGGTGCCATGCCGGGTGCGAGCTGCTTCGGGCCGGCCTACGAGTACGCCTTCATCCTCGATTCGGCGCTGCGCAAGAAAAAGCTGCGCCACAAGGTGCCGATCACCTTCGTCACCGCCGAACCCTACATCGGGCATCTGGGGCTCGGTGGCGTGGGCGACTCGAAGGGCATGCTCGAATCGGAGATGCGCTCCCACGACATCAAGTGGATCACCAACGCTCGCACCACGCGGGTCGAAGACGGCACCATGCACGTCGAGGAGCTCAACGAGGACGGCGAGGTCAGGCAGACCCATGCCCTGCCGTTCCACCACTCGATGATGCTGCCCGCCTTCAAGGGCGTCGACTGCGTAGCGAACGTCGAGGGGCTGTGTAACCCGCGTGGCTTCGTGCAGGTCGACGACTACCAGCGCAACCCGAACCACAAGAACATTTTCGCCGCCGGGGTCGCCATCGCCATCCCGCCGGTGGAGAAGACCACCGTGCCCACCGGCGCGCCCAAGACCGGCTACATGATCGAGTCGATGGTGACGGCCATCGTTCACAACATAAAGGCGGAACTGACCGGCGAGGGCGAGCCCAACTCCAAGGGCTCCTGGCAGGCCATCTGCCTGGCCGACTTCGGTGACCGAGGCGCGGCCTTCATCGCCCTGCCCCAGATCCCGCCGCGCAACGTCAACTGGTTCGCCGCCGGCCGCTGGGTGCACCTGGCGAAGATCGCCTTCGAGAAATACTTTATCCGCAAGATGAAGAAGGGCACCTCCGAGCCGCTGTACGAGAAGTACATCATGCGGGCGATCGGGTTGAACCGGCTGGAGAAGTAACGATCGGTCTGATCGAGGAGCCGATGCGACTTCACCAACGGCGCGCCTCGAGCGCGCCTTTTTCTTGCCACACAACGGCTCAGCCCCAAAAGCCGCGCCCGCCATGGGCGCATGCTCTCAACGGCCAGCGTTATCCGTTAGACTTGCGCACACCCACCCACTCGCAGGGAAATGGCCATGTCCGCATCGACGCACGACTCCAGCAATCACGTCCTCGGCGACCTCAGCATCGAGACGTTCCTGCGGGATTACTGGCAGAAAAAGCCGGTGCTGATCCGCGGCGCCTTCCCCGACTTCGAGACCCCGATCTCTCCGGAGGAACTGGCCGGACTGGCCTGCGAGGCGGACGCCCCCTCGCGCCTGATCCTGGAACACGGCGACGAGCGCGACTGGCGAATGAAAATGGGCCCGTTCACCGAGGACGACTTCCGCGCCCTCCCCGACGACGGCTATTCCCTGCTGGTCACCGACTGCGAAAAGCTGGTCCCCGAGCTGATGGAGGTCGTCGAGCGGTTCCGCTTCGTCCCCGACTGGCGCATCGACGACCTGATGATCTCCTATGCCCCGCCGGGCGGCTCGGTGGGCGCGCATATCGACGACTACGACGTGTTCCTGCTTCAGGCCCACGGCCGTCGCCGCTGGCAAATCGAGAACCCGCCGGTCCACACCGCCTACCGCGAAGGACTGGACGTACGAATCCTGACCGACTTCACCCCGACGGACGAATGGGTGCTCGAACCAGGCGACATGCTCTACCTGCCACCCGGCATCCCCCATCACGGCGTCGCGCTCGACGACTGCATGACCTGGTCGATCGGATTCCGTGCCCCCACCCAGGCCGACCTCGTCGGCGGCGTCTGCGACCGACTGGCGACGCTTGCCCCCGAGGTTCGCTACCGTGACCCCGATCTGTCGCCGAGCGACAACCCCGGCGAACTCGATCCGGCCACGCGCCAGCGACTGCGCGAGTGGGTGCTCGAGGCGATGACGGCCGATGCCAACCAGCTTGACCGCCTGATCGCGGAGACGCTGACCGAGCGCCCCGTCGATCACGCCGACCTCTATCCGCGCTATCACGAGGAGGAGATCGTCGGCATCCTCGACCACCTGCACGAGATCAGCGAGCTGCAGCGCACCCCGGCCTCGCGCTGGCTGCTGCTCGAACCCGTGGCCGATTCCGGGGGCGACGACCCGGGCCACCTGTGCATCGACGGGCAGAGTCACGAACTCGACGCCGAGTCCCTGCCACTCGCCCGCCTGCTGACTCAACACGTCCACGTCTCCGGCGAGGCACTCGCCGAGCGCGCCAGCAACGCCAGCGCACGCATCCTGCTGGAAAAGATCCTGACCGCGGGGCAGCTACTGATCCCCGACGAAGACGAACAAGACTAAAAGGAGACTTCCATGACCCAGTCGTTTGCCACCGAATGGGGTCTGATCGGCGCCGGCGAGATCGGCGGCGTGCTCGCCCACGGTCTGCTGAAAACCGGTCACCCGGTCTTCCCGATCGGTCGCGACTTCAACATCCAGGCCGCACTCTCCGCCCGCCCGTTCCTCGATGGCCTGCTGGTCGCCGTCGGCGAAAAAGACCTCGATTCGGTGCTCGAACAGATACCCCACGCGTGGTACGACCGCCTGGTGCTGATCCAGAACGAACTCTTGCCCGACGACTGGCGCAAGCACGGCATCGAGACGCCCACCGTCGCCTCGATCTGGTTCGAGAAAAAGCCCGGCAAACCAGTCAAGCCGCTGATCTCCTCGCCGGTCCACGGCTCCAGGGCCGACGCGCTGGTCGCCGCGATGCAATCGCTCGACATCCCCGCCCATCGCGTTGATGACAGCAGCGACATGCTTGAGGAACTGGTGATCAAGAACGTCTACATCCTGACCACCAACATCGCCGGACTCGAGACCGGCGGCGACGTCGAGGACCTGTGGACCAACCACCAGCAACTGGCCCGCGACATCGCGGCGGACGTCATCGCCCTGCAGGAAGCGAAGGTAGGCAAGACCTTCGACCACGAGCGCCTGATCAAGGGCATGGTGAAAGGCTTCGACGGCGACCCACGGCACCAGTGCATGGGCCGGTCCGCGCCGCAGCGGATGGAGAGGGCGCTGTCGCAGGCCAGGAAGCTGAATGTGGCCATGCCTCACATTGCCGACGTAGCAGCGAAACAGGCCGGCTGAGTCGCTACGATCCCCGGCCGGGGATCCGATGGACCGGAATTACTCCCGCTCGCCGTCGTCCAGTACCGCCCAGTCCACCGGGGTGGCCCGCTGCACGTCCTGGTCCACCCGGCAGCCAATCACCTTGTGGAGGTGCTTGGGCGCGAGGCCGAAGCCCGGCCGCACGCTTGCCACGGCATTGGCTGACACCGTATCCCCGGCACGCAGGTCCTGTGTGAAGTAGAGCGAGCGGCGGAACTGCGCGTTGCCCTGCTCGCTGGACTTCCTGCCATAGTCGATTTCTCCCAATGCTTCCCACGCGATCCGCGCATCCCGACACAGGGCGTTGAGCTCGGCAGGCTCCAGGGAGAAGCTGTCATCCGGACCACCGCCGTTCCTGTCCAGGGTGAAATGCTTTTCGATGATCGAGGCACCAAGTGCGACGCTGGTAATGGCGGTGGTATTGGCGATGGTGTGATCGGACAGGCCAGTGACCAGACCGAAACGCTCGATCATGTCGGGGATGGTGCGCAGATTGTAGTCTCCCGGCGGAGCGGGATAGCCGCTCACGCAGTGCAGGATGGCTAGCTGCTCGCAGCCCGCGCAACGGGCAGCATCGATCGCCTCCCGGATTTCCTCTGCATCGGCCATGCCCGTGGAAATGATCATCGGCTTGCCGGTGCGCGCGACATAGTCGATCAGCGGCAGATCGACGGCTTCGAACGAGGCGATCTTGTAGGCCGGCGCACCGAGATCCTCCAGCAGGTCGACCGCTGTGGCGTCGAACGGCGAACTGAAAATGGTAATCCCGAGCTTGCGGGCGTGCTCGAACAGCGGCTGGTGCCACTCCCAGGGCATGTGGGCCTCTTCGTACAGCTCGTAGAGGGTGCGTCCGTCCCACAGACCTCCCTCGATGCGAAAGTCGGCACTGTCACTGTCGAGCGTGATGGTATCCGGGCGGTAGGTCTGCAACTTGATCGCATCGGCCCCGGCCGCCTTGGCCTCGTCGATGATCCGGAGAGCGGTGTCGAGGCGACCGTTGTGGTTAGCCGAGAGCTCGGCGATGACATAGGGCGGTTCGTCCACCGCAATGCGGCGACCGGCGATTTCAATACTTGGCATTCTCATCGGACCTCAGATCCTGATCCCCGTAACCATTCCGCTGCCAGCAACCCGAAACCGATCACATCGTGATAGCGGCTGCCGTCGAAATGGTGATCACGCAGCCGGGCCTCCTGCCGGAAGCCGAGGCGTTCGTGAAAGCGAACCGAGCGCTCATTGTAGGCCAGCGCCTCGCCACAGAGCTTGTGCAGCTTCAGGTCACCAAACACGTAAGCCAACGTCTGTTCTCCGAGCCGGCTGCCGCTCCCCCGGCGAGCGTCCGGCGCCAGGTAGAAACCCCATTCCGCCCGCCGGGCGATCTCGTCCACGATCGTCACGTTGACGAACCCGCCGGGCTGCCCCTCTCGTTCGAAGACCAGCAGGTGCTTGCTCGGGTCGGCATGGGCACGCTCGAACCACGCCTGGTGCTCGTCCCGGCCGATGACATGCTGGGTGTACATGTATCGACGGACCTCGGGGTGATTCCTCCACGCGAGGACCCGGTCCAGATCCCCGGCATGCATGCGCCTCAGACCACCACTACCCGATTCGCTCGACATCACGCCTCCTGGTTCAGCTGCTGACACACTCTTGCCGCTCCCTCGCCGTCGGTAACCGAGGCACTGGCCCGGGACATGGCGCGCAGCGTGCCCGGCTGGGCCCATGCGCTCCAGCGCTCGGGAAGCTCCGTCAACGCGCCTGCATCATCCAGGCAGATGCAGGCACCGGTTGCGGCCAATGCCGCAGCGATACCCCGCTGATTTTCGGCCAGCACCACCATCACGGCCGGCAGGCCAAGACAACAACGCTCCCAGGAGGTGCTGCCCGCCGCACCGATGGCCAGGTCCGCCTCGACCATCCGCTGCGCCATGTCGGGGATATCGGCCATCACCCGTGTCGGCCACGGCATGGCGGTAGCCTGATCCCGAACCTGTCGTAACCACGGGGCGTTACCGCCCATCACCACGTCGATCTGTAAATCAGCCGACAGGGGCGCGGCGCGAAGCGCGTCGAGGACCTTGCCGGTGACGTTGTCCTTGTCCATACCGCCCATGCTGACCAGTAGCCGCTTCAGCCGAGGCGACCGCCGGCGCCGCAGGCTGTCCTCGCGCAGACGGGCGAACTCCGGGCGCAACAGCGCATAGCGCGGCCCGATCAGGGGCCGGCAGCGCTCGGGCACGAGATCGGCATAATCATCCGCTTGGCGGCCCAGGTTTTGGTCGAGCAGCACGTCGGCCTGGTGAGAACGGTCGGCCAGATCGTCCAGCACCATCAGCCGACTGCCCTGTGGGACCACCAACGCCTCCCAACGAGCGTCGAGCGCATAGTGGTCAACCACCACCCAGCGCGGATGGAGCCGACGGACGACGTCGGCGGTTTGTTCGGCATCGATATCCCAAGGGACACCCAGCCACATGGCATGGGCAGTCCCTAGTGTCACGTCTTGCTCACGCGTCTCGTTGGAAACCGGCAGGACATGCACCGGAAAACCGCGCGATCGGATGGACTCGATCAGGTGGCCGGGATGTTCCCGACAAATGAAGTGGCACTCCCGCCCCTGATCGCGGAGTGCGTCAGCCAGCGTGAGGCAGCGCATCACGTGTCCGGTACCGATCTGCACCGAGGCATCGGTGCGAAAGACGATGGCCTCCCGATCGGTCATCGCCCCTCGCCCGACTCGGCCTGCATCGCGTTGAACAGCCATTCAGCCCGGCGCCAGTCCTCGGGGGTATCGATGTCCTGCACGCGCTCCCGCGGCAGGACAACCGGGACGGCATCGGCTGTCATGATCGCCCTGTTCGCGAGCCACGCCTCGCTTCGCCCCCAGTAGAACTGACCGGCGTCGTGCCAGGCCTCCTCGAGGTCCTGGGAACGGGTCGTGGCGTATTCGGGCTGGAACATGGCGACTCGACCGGCGTCGGTAATCCGCAGGGCGCGCTGGATGGGGAAAGCGTAACTGGTCACGGAAAAGGCGTAATCGCCACCCGACTGTTCCAGGGCCTTCTGCCCCCGTCGCAAATCGGTCGCACGGACAAAGGGAGCCGTGGCATAAAGGCAGCAGACCGCATCGGGTGCCGAGCCGTTTTCCTGCAGCCATTCGACCGCGTGAGCGACCACCGGGACAGTGCCGGTGTAGTCGTCGGCCAAGGCTTGTGGACGCCGGAACGGCACCTCCGCCCCATGGCGCTCGGCCATCGCGGTGATCTCGTCATCGTCGGTGGAAACAATCACCCGATCGAAACAGCAACTGGACAGCGCCGCCTCGATCGACCAGGCAATCATCGGCCTGCCGCAGAACGGTCGGATGTTCTTGCGCGGGATGCGCTTGCTGCCGCCGCGCGCGGGAATGACGGCCACTCTCATGCGGCGAGCGCCTTCTTGAGCGCAGCGACCACCTGGTCCTGCTGCGTCTCGGTCATGGTCGGGAACAACGGCAGACTGATCGCTTCGGCGTAATGGCGCTCGGCTTGCGGGAAATCGCCCGGCTCGAAGCCGAACTGCCGATACCACGGCTGCAGGTGGATCGGGATGTAGTGCAGGTTGACGCCGACACCCTGCTCCCGTAGTGAGTCGAACACCGCCCGATGACCGGGTTCGATGCGATCGAGCTCCAGGCGGATGACGTAAAGGTGCCGACCCGAATAACCGTCCGGGTGCTGCCATGGCGTGATCACCGGCAGGCCGGCAAGCAGGCGGTCGTAGCGCTCGGCCAGCTCGTGACGACGGGCCACGTACGCATCCAGCCGCTCCATCTGCGACAGTCCCAATGCGGCCTGCATTTCGGTCATGCGGTAGTTGAAGCCCAGCTCGACCTGCTGGTAGTACCAGGGACCGTCCGGCGCGTGCGTCATGCGATCCGGATCCCGGGTCACGCCGTGGCTGCGCAGCAGGGCCATGCGCTCGGCAAGCGCCTCGTCGTTGGTGACGGCCATGCCGCCCTCGCCGGTGGTGACGATCTTGACCGGATGGAAACTGAACACACTGACATCGCTGTAACGACCGTTGCCGATCGGTTCGTCACGGTACCGGCCGCCGATGGCATGCGAGGCATCCTCGATGATGCGGAAACCGTACTGCCGGGACAGCTCGTGAATTGTCGCCATGTCGCATGGCTGGCCGCTGAGGTGCACGGCCACCAGCACCTTCGGCAGGCACCCCTCACGCTCGGCGGCCTCGAGCTTGACCGCCAGCGCTTGCGGAGAGAGGTTGTGGGTGGCCGGATCGATGTCGACGAAGTCGACCTTCGCCCCGCAATAGAGACCGCAGTTGGCCGAGGCCACGAAGGTCACGGGCGTGGTCCACAGCCAGTCGCCCTCGCCCAGCCCGAGCGCCAGGCAGGCGACATGCAACGCTGAGGTGGCACTGTTGACCGCCAGCCCGTAACGGGCGTCCACCCGCCGGGCCACCGCCTCTTCGAAGCGCGGCACCACCAGCCCCTGGGTGAGAAAATCCGAGTGGAGCACCTCCACGACCGCGTCGACGTCCTCCTGGCGGATATCCTGACGGCCGTAGGGGATCACACGCCCGCCCTCTCGTTGAAGGCGAGAATCTCGTCCTCGTCGAGAAAGTGATCGTTGCTGCCCGAGTTGTACTCGAAGCCGATCTCGACCGGGCGCCCGGTCTCGCCTACCGCATTGGTTTCGAAATCGTTGTTACGTCCGGTGAAGGTGATCGTCGGCCGGATGACGAAGTGGTCGTCGAACTCGAGGGTCAGGTGCGAGTCGTCCGCCGGGCACATGATCTCGTGGAGCTTCTCGCCGGGGCGGATGCCCACGATTCGCTGCGGCAAGTCGGGTGCCAACGCACGGGCGAGATCCGTGATGCGCACCGACGGCAGCTTGGGGACGTAAATCTCCCCACCGTGCATGCGCCGGAATGCATCGATGACCAGATCGACACCCTCCTGCAGCGTGATCCAGAAGCGGGTCATGTCCTCGTGCGTGATCGGCAGGTGATCGGCACCCTCGGCGATCAGGCGACGGAAGAACGGTACCACCGAACCGCGCGAGCCCACGACATTGCCGTACCGGACCACCGAGAAGCGCGTCGGGTGGCCGCCGGCCATGTTGTTCGCGGCGACGAACAGCTTGTCCGAGGCCAGCTTGGTCGCGCCGTAGAGGTTGATCGGGTTTGCCGCCTTGTCGGTCGACAGGGCGACCACCCGGCGAACATCGTTCTGCAGGGCAGCCTGAATCACGTTCTCCGCGCCGTGCACGTTGGTCTTGATGCATTCGGTCGGGTTGTACTCGGCCGCCGGCACCTGCTTGAGGGCGGCGGCATGGATGACGTAGTCCACCCCCTGCATCGCCTGCTGCAAGCGCTCGCGATCGCGCACGTCGCCGAGGAAGAAACGCATGCGCGAGTCGGTAAAGCGCTGCTGCATCTCGAACTGCTTGAGTTCGTCCCGCGAATAGACGATCACACGACGTGGACTGTGCTGCTCCAGCAGCGTGGAGACCATGAGCTGGCCGAAGGAGCCGGTGCCCCCGGTGATCAAAATCGATTTATCCTCAAACATCGCTCGTCGTGTTCCTTAAGTGTTCCCTTGCCCAACGGCGGGTTATGTATCCTTGACCTTGGACCGGGCCGCGGACATGGCCCGTCTCGGCCGGCGTCCGGCCGCACTGAACGATCAGCACAGGGACAACCATACATGACGACCGCCGAACGCTCGTCGACAACAACTCCCGACTACCGGGGCAGCCTGACGTCCTCCCGTGAATGGCTCCAGACGCAGCAGGGCGACTGGATATTGCCGTCCATCAATGCCCGCCACTTCGGTGCACAGCAAGGTGCCACGCCGGAGACCGGTGACAAGAGAAGCAAGAGCCATGCCCAGTTGGTTCTGGCGGAACACTTCGGCGACCGACTGCACCAGGAAGATCGACTGTACGTCATCATCGGCAGCGATTCCGGCCAGCTGCTGCGCTATATCCGCGAACACGCCCCCATGCCGCGGGGGAGTCGCTGGCTGATCATCGAACCCGAGGACATTCTCCAGACGCTGCGCCAGAACCCCGCCATCAGTGCGCTCTGTGATGATTTCGTCCAGCTGGTCGGCTTCAACGAATGGCAGGAACAGGCCGCCCTGCTGCAACTGCCGGCCTACTTCCGTATCGACGGCGTCAGACTCGAGCGCTCGCTGGGGGCGCTCGACGGCACCGATCCACAATATATCGAGCTGACCGCCCATCTCGATGCGCACCTGACGGCCGAGCGTTTCCGCAAGACAGCCGAACTCAACCTGGCTCCCTTCATCGAGCCCAACATCCTCTCGGCACCGAATTTCCACGGGGGTATCGACCGATTCAAGAACCTGTTTGCCGGCCAACGTGCCGTCATCATCGCCGGCGGCCCGTCACTTGACGACCAGATCGACTGGCTGCTCGAGCATCGAGACACCCTGTTCATTATTGCCGTTTCCCGGGTCAGCGGCCGACTGCAGGATGTCGGCATCACGCCGGATATCGTGGTCACCGTGGACCCGTTCCCGATCAGCCTAACGGTCAGTCGTCAAATGTTTGACTTCCCGGAACAGACCGTTCTGATGGCCAGCAGCCATCCCTACCCCCGCATTACGAATCGCTGGCCACACTCCCTGTTCTGCACGGGGCCGTTGGTCCCCTGGCCGGACGACTCCGTCAACGACCGGGATGCCCTTTCCTCGGCCGGCCCGACGGTGACCCACATGGCCGCCCAGCTCGCCGGCTACATGGGGTTCAGGGAAGTCATCTTCTGCGGGCTAGACCTGTGCCACACGCCGGACGGACGCACCCACGCGGCGGGAAGCAGCGAGGCCTCCGCCGGGCCCATCATGGAATTCAGCGCTCTCCCGGTCGTGACCAACAGCGGTGAGTCGGCCTGGACCACGCCGGACTACTTTGCCGGCATCCAGGCCATGTCGGAAATTGCCGAACAATCCAACACCGTCCGATTCATCAATCCGAGCACCAATGCTGCCGTGATCGATGGCATCGAACACGTCCCGCTGGACCGCATCGCCGTCCCGACAACCGCTTTCGACCGTGATCCGTTGGACCGCATGCGGCAAGACACGGACAACGAGGCACGCAAACGCCACCTGAACGCGCTGGCCGAAAGCCTGGAGACCATCGAAAATGACCTAGGCAAGGTGGCCAACCTCGCCCAACTGGGTCTCGAATCAAACCAGGCGTACTTCAACCTCACCCACCCTGACCGGCAGAAACGCCACAAACGCCGCATGCAAGCCATCGACCGGCTTTTCGAAGGCCGGTTCAGGCGTGCGGCGCGCTTGGCCCAGCAGGCGGCCAAACGAGCCATCATGCGAACCGCGCTGCCACACGACTTCTTTGCACTCGACCGCCACCAGGCCGAGAGCCTCGCCAGCCAGTACTACGATGCGATTCGGGAGCAAGCGCGCCGCCTGACCGGCACAATAGCACTTGCCCGTGAACGGGTGGCCACCCGCTTGCTGGAGCATGACCAGAACGCATCCGCGGACGAAATCGCCCGCCGATACGTCGAACACGACGAACCCGAGCGTGTTCGTTGGCTTGAAGCCAATCGAGCCACGGTCGCATCCTCGGCTATCGAACAAGCGCAGTCGAGCTACGCCACTCTTATCGACGGTTTGCTCGAGAAGGATCGACAACGTAACTGGGAAAAGCGTTCGCCAAGAGCCTCCCTGCGACAGATCGAACGCCTGTTTTCGAGTAGAAAAGCGGAAGGGTTGCGGTCGCTGGCGGAATCATTGGATCGACACCAGGACGCTGAAACGGCCCGACCCTACGCACACTATGCGCACGGTTTGAAGCACGAGCTGGACGGGGAACTGCCCGAGGCGGCCGAACAACATGCTCGCGTGATCGATCAGGTGGACACGCAGCACGACATCGTCCTGCTGGAGCACGCGCTGCTACGCCTGACGCATATCAACCTCGAGGCAAACGACCCCGCCACGGCACTGACGGTCTTGCAAACCGCCGCCAGTATCAATCCGGGCCACTGGCGACTCGTGGCTCGACTGGCCCTGCTGGAAAATGATGCAGAAACCGGCATCACCGCCCTGACGCGCCACCTCGAGCAGTTCCCGGGCGACGTGGAGCGGGTCAAGCAGATGGTGCGCCTGTTCGTGGCGCTGGAAATCCCTGACGGGGTCCCGTTCTGCGAGCAGTATCTGCCCTACTGCGCGCCGGCCGCCCGGCTCGAACTCGAGGCATTCCTGAAAGACGCCCGAAACGCTCTGGAATCACCCGGCGAGTCAAGCTGAGACAAAAAAGCCGCCGTCCTCGCAGGACGGCGGCTCGTGCAAGTGCGGCACGGCCGGCGGCGCCGGTTAGGAAGCCTGGTTCTTCAGATAGGCATCTGCTGCGCGGTGGCGTGACAAGCGTAACTCGGCTTCACCGTCCAACTGATGCCGGGTTCGTTCGACCAGGCTGAAGAAGCGTTCGAACCGGCCGAGCCAGTCCGACTTCAGGGCAATAAGCCTCGGGTCGCCAAGCTGTTGGCGCGATTCCGCCTCAAGCACCAATTCGGCAATCTGCGACTCGGCCCGATCGAGGCCGTCGGCCATCTCGCTCAATGCCTCTTCCTGGTGCCCCGCCTCGAGAAGCGAGGCGATCTGGTCCAAAGAACGCCCGAGCCCATCGAGCTCGTCGATGAATGAGTCAATCGACACTGCGTTCGTCATACAAGCCCCGTCCTCGGATCAGCGTGGACCCAGTTTCACCGGACCGTACCGGGATGCACCCGACTAGTCGACCCGGTCCTTTCAGCTGGCCTGGGCCATCTGGGCGACCTCGGGCTCGATGGCATCCCAAGCTTCCTTGATATCGCGGATCAGCGATGCCACTTCGTCGAACCCTTCGGCATCGCGCTGGGCACTGGCGTCGAGCAGACGGCGCTGACAGTAGTCGTACAGCTCGCCGAGACGCTCGGCCAGTTCTGGGCTGTGTTCCGGGTTCAAGCCGTCTTTGAGTCCACCGAGGATATTGTGCGCCTTGGTCACGTTGATGCCCTTCTGCTCGAAGTTTCCGGCAAGCATCGCGGCCTTAGCCTGAGCGACCCGCGTGAGAAATCCTTCATACAACATGCCAATCAGACCGTGCGGCGATGCCGACTCGACCTTCGCCTCGAGATCGATGGACTGGTACTGCGCGTAGGGATTGGCTCGCATGACTGTCTCCTGCAATATCTTTTATCTGGCTGGTCGCGCCGAGCGTGAAAACGGGTGACTACCGTTCCTCGCTCTACCCAAGTTAATCGGCCACCGACGCGAAAACTTGAGCCGGTCCAGGCAAAGATCAATCGGCATCAGGAGCCAACGTTGATGCCGATCCGGCTCAGGTAGCTGGCCGACGACTGCATGTTCTGTACGATCTTATCCATCGCGGTGAACTGCGTGGTCAGGCTGTCTCGATAGTTCTCCATACGACGGTCCAGCGCGGCCCGCTGATCTTCAATACGGTCGATCGAGCGGTTGAGACTGTCGGTCCGGTTGTCGATGATGCCGTCGAAACTCAGATACGGCTGCAGCAGCTCGTCCACCTGCTGCGAGAGACCGTTGGTCGGATCCGTCAAGAAGTCCTTGACCGCCTGGCTGTCGCTGTTGAGGGCTTCCTCGGCCTTCGCTTCGTCCAGGGTCATTTTCCCTTCCGAGTCGATCTGAATACCGATCTCGGCCAGATTATCGATAGTGCCCGTTCCGATATTACCGCCCAGCAACGACCGCAAGCCACGGTTGATGCCATTCGCGGTCGCATCGCCCTGCAACACGCCACCCTGCTCGGTCTCCGCGTTGTAGGCGGTCAGATTCCGGTAGGTACTGTTCAGGGCGTTGTACTTCTCGACAAAGCTGTTCAGCGCCTCGAGCACCGGACCGTTGTCACCCTCGACGGCCACTTCCACCTTGGTGCCGGGCTGGGCTTGGTTGAGGTTCAGGGTCATGCCCTCGATCACCCCGTCCACCTGGTTGGTGGAGCTGGTGACCGACAGCCCGTCGATCGTCACCTGGGCATCCTGCGCAGCGGTAAGCTCGGTCAGGTTGGCCGATGCCAGCCGCGAGAGACCGGCGGCATCGGTGTTGTTGCCGTCGTCATCGGTCGCCGTGACGGTCACCGCATTGGCCGTACCCGTCTCCCGCGCGGAGAACACCAGCCGAGCCTCGGTGCCGCCGGCACCGTCGTCGACATTCAGGATCGAGGCCTGCACCGAGTCATTGCCACTCGCGCCGTTGATCTTGTCGCGAATGGTGGCCAGAGAGTCGCCTGCCGCCACGGCCACACTGAACGAGCTGCTGCTGGTATCGAATGTCAGCTGCCCCGAACCCACCGTTGCAGTCGAATCGGCAAAGCCGGCCGAGGCCTGCTTCTGCGCCGTCGCAAGCTGCCCTACCTCGACCTGGTATTTCCCCAGCGCCGTTCCCGGCGAGGCCGTGGCCGTCAGGATGTCCTCGTTGCTGGACGTCACCGCGCGGGAGCGGAAGGTGTCCAGGCTGCGCAGATCGAAGGCAGCGGAGCTCAGCTCGGAGGCTGCACTCTTCAGCTTCGACAGCCCCGACAGCGTGGCCTCATAGGAGGCCTCGCGGCTGGCGAGCAAATTGCGTCGAGGAGCACCCTCTGCCTGAACGAGCTGGCTGACGATGCCCTGGATGTCCAGGCCACTACCAACGCCGGAAATGGAAAGACCGCTGGAACTTGCCATGGTCGTACCTCAAATCAAGAAATGTCTGACAGCAGGCTGCCTGCCGGCAGAACGTCCGAAAGATTCAACTCGCTGAACTCGCGGAGACGTTCACGCATCGCGATGATCTCTTCGGGAGGGATTTCCCGGATCACCTGCTTGTTGGACGGGTCGACCACCTTGACCACCACGTCCCCCAGTTTGTCGTTAACGGAAAAGTCCAGGGCCCTGGGTCCAGGCTTGAGCTTCTCCTGTATGGCCTCGATGGCCTCTCTTAACTTGTCTCTTTCCCCTTCTGCCTGAGTATCGGCACTTTTGGTGCGCGCGACCTCGACAGGTGATGGGTCGGACGAGGGCTTCGGCAGCTCCGATGGAGCTGCCGTCGGCGCCTTCGACTCCATCGGGGTCGATTTTGCCCTTTCTGAAGACAAAAAGGCATCCGGTCCGCTCATCGCGGACGGGATGCCCGTCATGGAAATCTGGTTGATCGAACTCATGGGTTCGTCCTCAAGCATCAAGCGGCTACAGCATACACAAACTCAAATTTTCTCGACTTGGGTTCCGGTGTGACTGTCGGGAATCCGGAGGATCCCACCGCTTTGATGAAAAGGCCGGCTCCCTTAAGGGTCACCGGCCCATCCCATTCCCTATCGGATCTTAGCCGAGGAGGCTCAGTGCCGACTGCGGCGCCTGGTTGGCCTGGGTCAGTACCGAAGTACCGGCCTGCTGCAGGATCTGCGCCTTGGACAGGTTGGCAGTTTCCTTGGCGAAGTCCGCGTCCTGAATCCGCGAGCGGGCAGCCGACTCGTTCACGATGAAGTTGTTCAGGTTGTCGATCGTGACTTCGAAGCGGTTCTGGATCGCACCAAGCTGGGCACGAGTGGTGTCGACCGCGGTGATCGACGCGTCCAGGGCGCTCATGGTGGACATGATGTCGCCGAAGCTGGCACCCGAGCCGATGGCAGCCGCGGTGGACAGGGCTGCACCGATGGTGGTGGAGACGTTGGCAAGGCTGAACACGATCTGGTTGTTGGCCGAAGTGTTCGCGCCGACCTGGAAGGTTGCGCCGTTGGAGATCGCACCGTTCAGAACCTTCTGACCGTTGAACTCGGTGTTGGTAACGATACGGCCCAGCTCGTCCTGGAGCTGCTTGAACTCCGACTGGAGGTTCTCACGGTCACTCGCGCTGTTGGTGGAGTTGGCCGCCTGAACAGCGAGGTCACGCATGCGCTGCATGGTGTCGGTCAGTGCACCCAGTGCACCTTCCGCGGTCTGCGCCATGGAGATGCCGTCGTTCGCGTTGCGAGCGGCGACTTCGGAGCCACGGATCTGAGTGGTCAATCGGCTGGTGATTGCCAGACCGGCGGCGTCGTCCTTGGCACTGTTGATGCGCAGGCCGGTGGACAGACGCTCCAGGGAAGTCTGCAGCTGGTTGTTGGTGTCGCGCAGTGCGTTCTGACCCTGCAGCGAGAAGATGTTGGTGTTAATGACACTTGCCATGATGATAACCCCTTACGACGTTGCGTAAATTCCGGCCCTTGGCCTTTGTTGGACAAGACGCCTTTCAGGTCGCCTTGCTGAGCTTATCGGCTGAGTTGCGAGAAACTTTAGCCTCGATTTTCATCCGATCTTCGCTGGATGCCTTTTCGGCTTTTCTCGGGCTTCGGGCCGGTTGGTCTCGACTCCCGGATCTGGCATCCGTGGAAGGTATCGGCGCCACTCGCGGAAACTTTAGCTTCGTCATCCAGCCGACCTCTCCCTCCTTGCCGCGACCACGTCGACGACCGCTACCGAGGCGTCATAAAGCCGCACTACACTCTGCCAACCACCACATCGAGAACGCGTGCCGTGCCCACCATTCGCCACATGGAAGTTCGTCCTTCCCTTCCGCCTGCGCTCACGCATTTGAACGAGTTGGCAGGCAATCTCCACTACAGCCGCTCACGGGCGGTGCGAGACCTGTTCGATCGCGTAGATGCGGTCACCTGGGCGCAGGTGGAAGGTAATCCGGTGCGGTTCCTGCAATTGGTGCCGCAAGCCTCTCTGGATCGAGCGGCGGACGATTCGGCGTTTCTGGCGGAATTGGCGGCGGCCTGGCGGGGGTTCGAGGAGCACTGCGCCGATCAGCGGGTCGGTGCGCTGGACTCGGTGATCGGCGCGGACGCGACGGTGGCGTATTTCTGCGCGGAATTCGGCTTTCACGAGTCGTTGCCCATCTATTCGGGCGGACTGGGGATTCTGGCGGGAGATCACTGCAAGGCGGCGTCGGACCTGGGCGTGCCGTTGGTCGGCGTGGGGCTCTTGTACCGGCAGGGCTATTTCCAGCAGTGCATCGATGCCGAGGGCCGCCAGCACCCGCGCTTCGAGGACCTGGAGTTCTCCCACCTGCCGATTCGGCCAGCCACTCGGGGCAGCGCGCCCGTCGAGGTGCGTGTGGAATTCCCGGGACGGATGGTGACGGCGCAGGTCTGGGAAGTGCGGGTCGGGCGGGTGGTCGTGTACCTGCTGGATACCGATGTGGCCGACAACACGGCCGCGGACCGGGAGATCACCCACCGACTCTACGGCGGTGACCGCCGCCGTCGGCTCGAGCAGGAGATGCTGCTGGGTGTGGGCGGCGTGCGCGCCTTGCGGGCGCTGGGCATCATGCCGTCGGCCTGGCATATCAACGAGGGGCATGCCGCCTTCTCGATTCTCGAGCGGGTGCGGGAGCTCACACGGGACGGATTGGCGTTTGATCCGGCCCGTCACGCCGTGGCCGCCGCGACCCTGTTCACCACCCACACGCCGGTACCCGCCGGGCACGACACATTCGCCCCGGATCTGATCGAGGCGCATGTCCAACCGTTTCTGGCCGATCTGGGTGTCGATGCACCCACCGTGCTGTCGTTGGGCACCGACCCGGCCCATGATGGCAAGCACTTCAATATGACCGCCCTGGCCCTGCGTGGCTCACGTCAGCACAACGGCGTTTCCCGGGTGCATGGCACGGTTGCCGCGCAGATGAGCCAGGCCTTCTGGCCCGAGGTGCCAGCCGAAGAGAATCCCCTCACGCACGTGACCAATGGCGTTCACGTCGAGACCTTCCTCAACCGGGACCTGACCCGCCTGTTCGATGCCACCCGCCGCGACTGGCGAAACCATCTGCACGAGGCAGGCATCGGCGAGCTGGTCGAGCGCATCGATCCTGCGCGCCTCTGGTCCATGCACCTGTCGGCCAAGGCGCATCTGGTCGATGACCTGAAGGCACGTCTGCAGCGCCAATCGGAACGGTTCGGCGAGGCTCACGTGCGCCTCAAGCAACGTTGCCGTGTACTGGAGCAGCCGGTCGACGATTTCCTGATGGTGGGATTCGCGCGGCGGTTCGCCACCTACAAGCGGGCCGGCCTGCTCTTTCGGCAGCGCGAACGGCTTGCCCGCCTGATCGAGACCAGCCCGCGGCCGCTGGTCTTCGTCTTTGCCGGCAAGGCCCACCCCGCCGACGAGCCGGGCCAGGCGCTGTTGAAGGAGGTCCATGAACTAAGCGCTGATCCGCGCTTTGCCGGGCACGTGCTGTTGATCGAGGGCTACGACATGGGGCTGGCGCGCCGGCTGGTAGCCGGTTGCGATGTCTGGCTGAACACGCCGGAATTTCCCATGGAGGCCTCCGGCACCTCCGGGCAGAAGGCGGGTATCAACGGCGTGCTGAACCTGTCCGTGGCCGATGGTTGGTGGGCCGAGGGCCATGATCACCGCGAGGGGGTTGCCAATGGCTGGTCCATTTCACCGACGCCGGGGGCGGCCGACCGCGACGTGCGCGAGGCCGATGACCTGCTGACGCTGCTCGAGACCGAGGTGATCCCGCTGTTCGATCGCCGAGAGGCGCCTGCCGATAATGTCCCCGAAGGACTGCCGCTGGAATGGATTGCCTGGCAGCGACATGCCATCGCCACCATCCTGCCGCGGTTCAATGCCTCGCGCATGGTGCGCGATTACGCCGAACGTCACTACCGACGGGCCATCGACGCGGGGCGATTGCTGGCGCAAGACGGCTATCGGGCCGCTAGAGCGCGTGCCGACGTCGAACAGCGACTTGCCACCCACTGGGCGGGTGTGGAGGGGAAGGTAATCAGCGCGCCCGGATCGATCATGCGGCAAGGCGATTCATTGACCATAGAGATCGAGACCACGAGCCCGGGCCTGCCGCCCCAGTCGCTTCGCTGTGAGGCGGTATTGGGTGATGGGGCGTTTCGACGCATCGTTGTGGGCGAGCTGATCGAATCGACCGACGAGCCGATACGCGGACGACATCGAATCCAGTTGCCGGAGGATCTGGCCGGCGAAGTCGATTATTGGCTGCGGATTGTCCCGACGCACGAGACCTTGCTGCATCCCTACGAGTTGGGTCGGATGGTTTGGTTGTAGCGGGGGATGGGCGGACCGGGTCCGCTTGATTCGTATCGGCTCTAGGTACGCTACGGCCGATTCAGTCGCTGGACTCCCGTCTTCGCGCGAATCCAGAAGACTCAACGGCTGCAGCAAACACCGCAAGAACCCCCGTTCGTTGCCAAAGGCACGACGTCAGTCCGACTCGAACCGCCACGCGGGAGTCATTCGCCTTTTTCCAACCCGCTCCCATAAGCGCACCGCTCGATCAGCGGGCAGTCCCCACAAACCGGCTTGACCCGGCAATGCGCCTTGGCGTGCTCGACGATCAGGCCGTGCCAGCGGGCAAGGCGCGGGGCGGTTGGCTCAAGGGTGTGCGTCAGCAAGTCATCCGCCAACCGGTCGTATTTTTTCGTGGCGGTCTCGGGAAAGCCGAGCCGGTGGAACAAGCGGCGGGTGTAGGTGTCGATTACCCAGACGGGACGTTCCAGCGCGTAGAGGAGGATGTCGTCGGCGGTCTCATGACCGACGCCGTGGATGCCGAGCAGCCACTCCCGCAATTCGTTGGTGGGACGGGCCTGCAGGCCGACCCGTCCACCGGCGTCCTGCCAGGCCTCGGTCATGGCGCGCAGCCGGCGGGTCTTGATACGAAAGAACCCGGAGGGTCGGATCAAGTCGGAGAGGGTTTCGTCGTCGAGGGCCAGGATGCGATCGGCGGCCAGTACCTCGGCGGCATGCAGGTTGGCCAGCGCCTTCTCGACGTTGTTCCAGTTGGTGTTTTGCGTTAGCACGGCACCGACGGCAATCTCGAAGGCGCGCGCTTCGGCGTCGTGCGCGTAACCCGCTGGCCACCACGGCATATCCGTGGGCATTTCGGCAGGCTGGCCCCGCTCGAGCTTATTTTGGTGGGCCTCGAGCAATCGTGGCTCGACCCAGTCGAGGCAGTCGGCGAGTGAATCAAACGTCGGCTCGGGCACGTGGCTCTCCTATTGGGAAACTCTGCACGACTCGATGCGCGCGGCACGATTGGATGCGCTATCGTCTGGGCATGGTACCCATTTCGAGGACAGGGCCGTGATCATGCAAACCGATGTCGCCACCTTCGCCGCCGGCTGTTTCTGGGGAGTGGAAGACCGCTTTCGCCAGGTAGCCGGCGTGATCGACGTGATCTCGGGTTACACCGGCGGGCACGTCGACCACCCGGACTATCGGGCGGTCTGCAGCGGTGAAACCGGGCATGCCGAGGCGGTGGAGGTATGCTTCGCCCCCGACCGGGTCGATTACGAGACCCTGGTGCGCGCCTTCTTTGCCATGCACGACCCGACCACGCCCAACCGACAGGGGCCGGACGTGGGCACGCAGTATCGCTCGGCAATCTTCACCCACGGCGATGAACAACGCGCGATCGCCGAACGGGTGCGCGACGAGGCACAGACAACCATCGACCGGCCGATCGTCACGGAAATCACCCCGGCCTCGGCCTTCTGGCCGGCCGAGGACTATCACCAGCGTTACCTCGAGAAGCGGCGCGCCGGCGCGCTCTGACCTTCACCCATCGACACGCAAGGAGAACGCGATGCTCGAACTTCCCTTTGGCGGCCTGCTCGGCCTGATCATCCTGTTCCTGGATATCTACGCGATCATCAAGGTGGCGCAGAGTTCGGCCTCGGCGGGCATGAAGGCGCTGTGGATCGTGATCATCCTGTTCCTGCCGGTCCTCGGCCTGATCATCTGGTGGTTGTTCGGTCCAAAGGGGTGACGATCCGGGGGTGACGCCATGAGCAAGGTGCGCACGAAACGGGTCTACGACCCGGCCGAGCGCGGGGATGGCTACCGGGTACTGGTCGATCGGCTCTGGCCCCGGGGCGTGAAGAAGACCGACCTGGAGCACGACGAGTGGCTCAAGCACGTCGCCCCGTCCGGTGCCCTACGGCGTTGGTTCGGGCACGACCCCGAGCGCTTCGATGAATTTGCCCGCCGCTACCGCAAGGAATTGGAGGGCAACCAGGAAGCCGAGCGCCTGGCCCAGATTGCCGCCGAGCGGACGGTCACGCTGCTTTACGCGGCGAAGGACCAGGAGCATAACCACGCCATCGTGCTGGCCGATTACCTCAGCGAGTGAGGGAAAAGCGCCTTGCCTGAGAGCGCCTCAGCCGCGCAAGCCGATGCCCTTGCGGAACAGGCGCAGGGCGTAAAGGTAGGCGAGCAGGATGCCGACGGCGAGGATGGCATAGGTGCTCCACACCGGCACGTCGCTGATACCGAGCATCGCGTAACGGAAGCCATTGATGATGTAGAGCACCGGGTTGTAGAGCGAGGCCTGCTGCCAGAACTCGGACAGCATGTTGATCGAGTAGAACACCCCACCCAGATAGGTCAGCGGTGTCAGCACGAAGGTCGGCACGATCGAGATGTGATCGAAGTGCGTCGCGTAGACGGCATTGATCAGCCCGCCCAAGGCGAACAGGATCGAGGTCATCAACGCCACGCCGAACAGGTTCAGCACACTGTGGACCGACAACTCGGCGAACAGCAGCGCGACCAGCGTCACTGCCCCACCGACCGTGAGTCCGCGCGCCACGCCGCCGGCGACGTAGCCAACGATGATCAGCCAGTTGGGCATGGGCGAAACCAGCAATTCCTCGACGTGACGGGCGAACTTCGCGCCGAAGAACGAGGACACCGAATTGGCGTAGCTCTGCGTGATCACCGACATCAGGATCAGCCCGGGCACCAGGTACTGGATGTAGGGCACCCCGTCGATCACGCCGATGCGCGGGCCGATCAGGTGGCCGAAGACCACGAAGTAGAGCGCGGTCATGATCATCGGCGGCAGCACCGTCTGCACCCAGATCCGGCCGAAGCGCAGGATCTCGCGGGTGAGCAGCATCATGAAGGCGTTCCACGCCCCTCGCGGCGTCAGGCCGACTGCCTTGTCGCCCGGCCCCTGATGGTCGAATGCCTCGCTTTGTGAACGGATGCTCATGCGCGGTCTCCGGTCTGTTCATTGGCCGTTGCCTCGTCGTCGTCCTGCACCAGGCGCAGGAACAGCTCCTCGAGGCGATTGGTCTTGTTCTTCATGCGTTCGATCACGATGCCGTGGCCACGCAGCACGTCGAACACGCCGGTCAGTTCCTGACCGCGGGTGAGGTCGACCTCGATGGTCTCGTCGTCGATCAGGCGCGAGCCGACCACCGGCATTTCCGGCAGCGATTCCACCGGCTCGCGGGCGTAGAGCACGAAGGTCTCCTGCGACAGCTTGGCCAGGAGGTTCCGCATCGAGCTGTGCTCGACGATCCGTCCCTCGTTGATGATCGCGATGTTGCGGCACAGCGCCTCGGCTTCCTCGAGGTAGTGCGTGGTCAGGATGATGGTGGTGCCCTGCTTGTTGATCTGGGTGAGAAAGTCCCACATCCCGCGGCGCAGCTCGATGTCCACCCCGGCGGTGGGCTCATCGAGGATCAGCATGCGCGGGCTGTGCACCAGCGCGCGGGCGATCATCAGCCGGCGCTTCATGCCACCCGAGAGCGCCCGGGCCATGCCCTCGCGCTTGTCGTAGAGGCCCAACTGCTTCAACAGTTCGTGGGCACGCTTCTTCGCCGCCTTGCGGGTCATGCCGTAGAAGCCGCCCTGGTTGATGACGACCTCCTCGACCGGCTCGAACTGGTTGAAGTTGAATTCCTGCGGCACCACGCCGATCTGGGACTTGACCCACGCGCGGTCGCGATCGAGATCGTGGCCGAACACGCGCACGGTCCCGTGGGTCTTGTTCACCAGCGAGCAGAGGATGCCGATGGTGGTCGACTTGCCCGCCCCGTTCGGCCCCAGCAGGGCGAAGAAGTCACCCTCGGCGATGGACAGCTCGATGCCCTTGAGGGCGCGCGTGCCACCCTCGTAGGTCTTCTCCAGCTCGTAGATTTCGACGGCATTGCTCATGAGGAACTCGTGATGCGTTGATTCGTGATGCGTGCGGACCTTCCCCTAGCGATCGGCGGAGGGCAGGTGCCAGTGATAGCGGATACCCAGCCCGCGCACGGCCAGCGTCACCAGAAAGCCCAGGATCACCGCGGCGATCGACCAGTCCAGCCAGTGGGCGAACAGAACATAGACGATCCCGCCAACCAGGGCGGCCGAGGCGTAGATCTCCCGGTGCAACAGCAACGGCGGCTCGCCGGCGAGCACGTCGCGGATCAGCCCGCCGAAGGCGGCGGTCATGATGCCCATCATCACCGCGATCATCGGATTGGCATCCATCGATAGCGCGATCTGGGTGCCGATCACGCAGAAGGCCGCCAGCCCGACGGCATCGGCCCAGGGCAGCCAGTTGGCCCGCTGGTGAAACGGCTTGCTGACGTAGAAGGTGACGATCGCCGTCACCGCGGCGATCACCAGGTACTCCCACTGGGTCAGCCAGAAGACCGGCCGATCCAGCAAAAGATCCCGTATCGTGCCGCCGCCGATGGCGGTGACGGTCGCCAGGATCAGAAAGCCCATCATGTCCATGCGCTTTCGATCGGCCATCAGGGCGCCCGTGACGGCGAACACCGCCGTCCCGAAGTAATCCAGCCCCTGCAGCATTTCGCCGATCATGCCCCGTCTCCTGTGTGTCCACCCTGCCCTGTCACCGATCCGCCGGGGACAAGATAAAGGTCGCGGAGGATAGCCAGTCGGCGACCGGGAAAAAAGCCCGGCCGACACCAACCGGCCCAATTCCCCAGCATTCTACTCGGGGGACGAGGCAATGCGGGTGGCGCTAGACTTCCGATGTGATTCCACTCGTTCAACCAATCGCCGACCGCCGCCCATGAGCCAGACCGAGATCCCCTTCGATGCCGACCTGATCCGCCGCTACGACACCAGCGGGCCGCGGTATACCTCCTACCCGACCGCGGTGCAGTTCCACGACGGCTTCACCGAAGACGACTACCGGGCGGCCGCCGCGCGGTCGAACGCCACCGGCGGGCCGCTGTCGCTGTACGTGCACATCCCGTTCTGCGACACGGTCTGCTACTACTGCGCCTGCAACAAGGTGGTCACCAAGGATCGCGCCAAGGCCCGCCCCTACCTCGAGGACGTCTACCGGGAGATGGCGCTGCAGGCCGAGCTGTTCGATGCCGGTCGGCCGGTCGACCAGCTCCACTGGGGCGGCGGTACGCCCACCTTCCTCTCGCACGACGAGATGCGCGAGCTGATGGCCAAGACCGGCGAGCACTTCGCGCTCAAGACGGATGACACCGGCGAATACTCCATCGAGATCGACCCGCGCGAGGCCGATGCAGACACCATCCGCCTGCTACGCGAGATCGGCTTCAACCGCATCAGCCTCGGGGTGCAGGACTTCGACCCCGAGGTGCAGCGGGCGGTCAACCGCGTGCAGAGCGTCGAGGAGACCCGCGAAGTGGTCCAGACCGCCCGCGAACAGGACTTCCACGGGGTGAGCATCGATTTGATCTACGGACTGCCGCACCAGTCGCGTGACCGGTTCATGGCCACACTCGACCGGGTGATCGAACTCGACCCCGACCGGCTGTCGATCTTCAACTACGCCCACCTGCCGCAGCGCTTCAAACCGCAGCGCCGGATCGCGGGCGACGACCTGCCCAGCCCGGCGGAGAAACTCGACATCCTCGGCTCGACCATCCGCTACCTGCAACAGGCCGGCTACGTGCTGATCGGCATGGATCATTTTGCCAAGCCCGACGATCCGCTGGCGATCGCCCAGCGCGAAGGCACGCTGCAGCGCAATTTCCAAGGCTACTCCACCCACGCCGAGTGCGACATGGTCGCGATGGGCGCCTCGTCGATCAGCCAGGTGGGCGGCGCGTTCAGCCAGAACGTCAAGGATCTGACCGCCTACCACGAGGCATTGATCGCCGGGCACCTGCCGATCGAGAAGGGGGTGGTAATTACCGAGGAGGACGTGCTGCGCCGGTACGTGATCACCGAGCTGATCTGTCACTTCCGGCTGTCGATCCCCGAGGTCGAGGCGCGTTTCGGCATCGACTTTGCCGAGCACTTCGCCGACGCGCTGGACGAGCTGGCCGACATGGCCCGCGACGAACTGGTCACCATCACGCCCGACTCGATCGAGGTTCAACCGCGCGGACGGCTGCTGATCCGCAACGTCTGCATGGCCTTCGACGAGTACCACGGCACGCTCGACGGTCAGCGCTTCTCCAAGGTGATCTGAGGCACCGGCCCGCTGGTTAACTCCGGCGCACCGGCGGACGGGCATCCGCGCGTTCGTGGACCAGCCAGGGGCCAATCACCAACAGCATCGCCAGATAGACCAGCGCCAACCCACCGGCGGTGACCGCGAGCCAGGCCGGCTCCAACCCCGGCCAGATTGGCAACAGCAGCCGTCCGGCCACCACCGCCAGCATCAACACCAGCATCGGACGGAGCCATCGTGGCAGGTGAATCGGGCGCCCCGTGTGCCCGGCACTGACCCGCGTCATCATGCCCATCGCCATGACCACCAGCATGCCCAGACCCAGCGCATGCACCGGGCCGTCCAGCCCGCCGGCCGGCACGCCGACGAGGACCCCCGCCAGCCATGCCAGCCCGAGCAGCACCACCGAGACCCCCAGGAACAGTAACCACAACATCGGTTCGGTAAGCACCCGGCGGTGCCACCAGCGAGTGAGCGCATAACCGCCGGTCACGGCGACCACGGCGGCGATCGTCGCCCCGACCAGCGACACGGCGTTCGGCACGATCGGTTTGGCGAGCACGACAACGAACAGCAGCAACGGCCCACCACCCAGGATGAACGCCACATAACGGCCGGTGCGCCGCGGCGGAATGCCCAAGCGATTGGCCGAAAACGGCGGCACCACCCGCTGGGCGATGAACAACAACATCGCCACGATCGGCAGCAGCCCCAGCCAGCCGTGGATGCCGGCCAGCCCCCCGTCGTGCCGCAGCAGGGCGAACAGCGCATCCGCCAGCACCATCCCGGTCAGCGCCAAGACGAACAACAGGTTGTGCCATTGGCGGGACAGCAGGATCAGACGGGCCACCACGAACAGGATGCCCAGCTCGGCGGCGATCGAGAGCAGGTAGGGCCAGAGTGGATCGCCCCCCATGAGCAGAAACGCGAGCCGCGCGGCGAGCCAGATCCCTAGCACCGCCAGCAGACCGGCCGGATGCCAGGCGCGCCGGCCGGTCCAGTTCTGCGCGGCCGTGGTCAGAAAGCCCGCCACCAGTGCCACCCCCACGCCAAAGATCATCTCGTGGGCATGCCAGCGCCAATCGAGTTGCCCGCCGTCGAGCAGTCCCTGCATGGCAGCCCCCCAGCCTCCAACGATCCAGACCGCGGCCCAGAGCCCCATCGCGAGCGTGGCAAACCCCAGCATCAGCAGAAACCAGGGGCGAAACCCGACCGAGAGGACGGGCCAGTGGCGCCAATCGCTCATGCCGGCTCTCCCGCCTGCCCCGGCAGACATCCTTCCTGCAAGTGATTGAACAATTCACGTTCCTCGAACCGCACGTGGGTGACCAGTAATTCACCCAAGCGATGGAAGCTCGATTGCTCGCCGGCGCCATCGAGCACCTCGGTCAAGAGCTCCTCGATCTGGCGGTGCTCGCGTTGCATCCGATCGAGCTGCCCTGCCAGGGTTGAATCCGTCGGACATTGCCTTAACGCCTGACGCCCAATGGACTCTTCGGTGACGAAATGCGCCGCGAGCTCGCCGCGGTGTTCGGCCAGATCCCGAAGCAGGTCCGCATCCGGCTCGCCCCACTGCAATCGCCGTGCGATCTTCAAAGTCTGATGGTGTTCGCGAGACAGGGGCTGCAGGGATTCGTGGCGATGCATCGGGGGCTCCTCCCGCGTGGCTGGTACTGGCCGACCAGAATATGCATACTGTTTGCATATTACAAACGCCCAGCGATCCGCTTGATCGATGGACCACCGCCGAGAATGGACGCCATGCAGCTCAATCAACAGACCGATTTCGCCTTTCGACTCCTGATGTACCTGGCCGATCACGCCGCTCGACACAACGCGCGGGGGACAAACGCCGAGGAAACGATCGCCCTGCCGAAGATCCGCGAGATCGCCGACTACTTCGAGATTTCCTACAACCACCTGATGAAGGTGGCGAATGCCCTCGCCGCGCGCGGCTACGTCAAGGCGCGCCGCGGCAAGGGCGGCGGTCTGGCGCTGGCCCGCGCCGAGTCGTCCATCTCGCTGGGGGCGGTCGCCCGCGACATGGAAGGCCACTGGGAGCTGGTCGAATGCTTCTCGACGACCGGGGACTGCCGGATCGCGGCGAGCTGCCGGTTGGCCCCTGTGCTCGGCGAGGCGCTGGAGGCCTTCTGGGCGGTGCTCGACCGCTACACCCTGGCCGACATCGCCCACCTGCCGCCGGGCGATCTCCCGCTGACCTTCCATCGCCACGGGCCGCCGACCACCCAGTAGTTCTGGGCCCGCCATGCGGCCGTTTGCATGCGGCAAACCGGTGAGGTTCACCCCGATCGACCCCGGGAATCGCTCGAGTGATTCCTCGCGGGCGAATCCGGGATGAAAACCGCATGACGGCGCCGTTACAGACGGGTTACCAACCGCTCGCGGACGGCTTCAACGGTTGAGCTTTACGCCTCATGCCCTATAATGGCCGCTCACTTATACGGACCTGATCGCGGCTGGAAACTGAACGCGGACAGGCAAAAAAGCATGACGATTCATTTTCGTGAACCGCGCCTCGAGGATGGGGGTCGGATTCACCAACTGATCCAACGAGCGGGCACGCTCGACCTCAACTCGGCCTACCTCTACTTCCTGCTTGCGGACCACTTCCGCTCGACCTGCGCCATCGCGGAAAACGGCGATGACCTCGTGGGTTTCGTCACCGCCTATCGGCTGCCGGACAACCCTGACACCCTGTTCGTCTGGCAGATCGGCGTCGATGCCTCGGCCCGCGGCCAGGGCGTTGCCTCCCGCCTGCTCGGCGCCCTCCAGGAGCGCGACTGGTTCAGCGACATCAAGCGCATCGAACTGACCATCGCCCCGGACAATCCGGCCTCCCAGGCCCTGTTCACCCGCTGGGCCGAAAAGCTGGGCTGCTCGATCCGCAACGAGCCCTATCTCTCCAGCGAGCTTCTCGGCGATGGCCATCAGCCGGAAGACCTCTACGTCATCGATCTCTGATCAACGACATCACCGCCCGGTGCGATTCCCACCGGCGGTGCTATTTTCTTTTCGATCCCGATTTCTTTTTCAAGCTCAAGACGAGGACCTGTGATGAACATCGACCTGTTCGAGAAATACGAGTCCAACGTTCGCGGTTACATCCGCTCGTTCCCGACCATTTTCGTCAAATCCAAGAACGCCACGATGTGGGACCACCACGGCAAGGCGTACATCGACTTCTTCGGCGGCGCCGGCTCCCTGAACTACGGCCATAACGACCCGGCGATCAAGCGCGCCATCATCGACTTCATCGAGCGTGACGGCGTCACCAACGCGCTCGACAAGGCGACCGACGCCAAGTACCTGTTCATCAAGAAGCTGCAGGAGACCATCCTTCAGCCCCGCGACCTGGACTACAAGATCCAGTTCGTTGGCCCGACCGGCACCAACGCCGTCGAGACGGCCCTGAAGCTGGCGCGCAAGGTCAAGGAGCGCTCCAAGATCGTCTCCTTTACCAACGCCTACCACGGTCACACCCTGGGCGCCCTGGCCGTCACCGGCAACGAGTTCTATCACGACGACTTCTACGGCGTGCCGCTGAACGTCACCAAAATGCCGTACGACAACTACTTCGACCCGACCGGCGAAGGCCAGATGGACAGCATCGACATGATGCGCCAGTACTACGAGGACGCGAGCTCGGGCTACGAGCTGCCGGCGGGCATCGTGGTCGAGACCATCCAGGGCGAGGGCGGCATCAACGTCGCCTCGGTCGAGTGGCTCCAGAAGCTCGACAAGATGTGCAAGGACCTCGACATCCTGCTGATCGTCGACGACATCCAGGTCGGCAACGGCCGGACCGGCAACTTCTTCAGCTTCGAGCGTGCGGGCATCAAGCCGGACATCGTCACCATCTCGAAGTCGATCGGCACCGGCCTGCCGATGGCGATCGTCCTGATGCGTCCGGAAATCGACGAGTGGTCGCCGGGCGAACACACCGGCACCTTCCGCGGCAACTCGCTGGCCTTCGTCGCCGGCGCGACCGCGCTGGAGCGCTGGGACACCGACGAGTTCTCCAAGGAGATCGTCGCCAAGGGCGAGAAGGTCGAGAAGCGCTTCCGCGCCATCGCCGAGCGCCACAAGGACCTGATCTCCGACGTGCGCGGCCTGGGCATGATCTGGGGCCTGGAGTCCGAGAAGGACGAGTTCTGCAACAAGATCTCGGAAGAGGCCTTCAAGCGCGGCCTGCTGGCGGAGACCGCCGGCGCCGACGACCAGGTGATCAAGTTCCTCGCCCCGCTGACGATCAGCGAGGCCGAGCTGAACCAGGGCCTGGACATCCTCGACGAGTCCGTCGACGCCGCCGCGGCCGCCTACCAGGGCTAAGCCTGTCGGCCGGCTTCAACGTCATTCGGCCCCGCCCTCGCGCGGGGCCGTGTTTTAGCCCCCTACCCCTTTACCTTTCTACCCGTAACGGAGTTCACCATGCTCGTACGTTATCTTGACCGGGACATCATCGGCACCGACCGCGAAGTCGAAGCGGAAAACGGCAACTGGGTCAGCCGCCGTCTGATCCTCGCCGACGACAAGGTCGGCTTCTCCTACAACGACACCATCATCCGTGCCGGCACGGAGACCTTCATCCACTACCAGAACCACATCGAGGCGGTCTACTGCGTGGGTGGCAACGGCGAGATCCACGACATCAACAACGATGTCACCTACCCGATCCGCGACGGCATGATGTATCTCCTCAATGATCCGGCCGCCGACAAGCATTACCTGCGCGGCGGCAGCGAGGACATGCGCCTGATCTGCGTGTTCAACCCGCCGCTGACCGGCCGCGAGGTTCACGACGAGAACGGCGTCTACCCGGCACTGAGCCTGGACGACTGATCACGGTCAACTTCCGGTAGCCGTGAAACGAAGAAACCCCGACCTGTTCGCAGGCCGGGGTTTTTTGTTGTGGTGCCGAGGTTGCGGGTTCAGGCGTAGGCCGCCTCGCGACCGAAGTGGCGCGTAAGCAGGTAGTAGACCACGGCCCGGTACTTGTGACGGTTGGACCGACCGTACTGCTCGAACACCTTGTCGAGCGCCGCGTCCAGGTCCGGCCCATCGGTCAGGCCGAGCTTCTTGACCAGGAAATTCTTCTTGATGCTCTCGAGCTCGCTCTCGTCGCTTGCCGCAACAATCGACGCATCGGCGTTGTAGACCGCCGGCCCAAGGCCGACGACCACGCGCTCCAGCAAGTCACGATCCGGTGTTTCCCCGCACTTCTCCTGAATCTCTTCGGCGTACTTTTCGATCAGTTCATCCCGACTGCTCATGGCGATTCCTCCGCTCGGTTCCCGGTCTCGTCCACGGCGCACGACCCGTGTCCGTTCGTTCAACGAGACCTGACACCCATCAATAGGTCAGTGAGCTGGAATTGACAAGCCGTCGGATCGATCGGCTCAGCACGACATGGCGAGGTGAAGTCAGCCGGGATTCTCGCCAGGCTCGAACTGGCGCTGGCGATTGATCTGCATGATCAGCACGACCCCCTGGTTGGGGTCGTCATCACGCCGGGCCTCGGTGGTCTTGGTGACCAACCCCTCGATGATCTGGCGGATGCCCAGATTCTCGTCGGCGAAACGGCGCATGATGACCAGGCGGGCGCCCTCCTTGATCCAGGTCAGGGGCAACTGCTGCGTGTAGCGCGGCACGATCAGGGCCAGGCGGTCCTTGGCGAAGAAGTCGAGATAGACACCCTCGAGGATACGGATACCCCGCTCGTCGGGGCTCAGCGCACGCACCGATTCCGGCCGGCCGCTGCGGCCGTTGCGATTGTCGAGGCTCATGTCATCCGCGCCGACCTCCTTGAGGTACTGCTCGGCGGCACGGATCTGCTCCTCGGAATACAGGCTGGTCGATTTCATCGGGGACCGGTGTTACCTCGCGGGCCATGCCTCCCTGCCCCATTCAGCCGATTCCGTGGCCATTGGGCGCCATCCGACCGTGAACTTGTCACGTCGACGGCGCACTCGATCCCGACACCACTCTAAGACAGGGCACCGGGATATGGTGATTTCGTTAGCAGAGGTTAGCAGAAGTCATGCCACCAGCCGGGGGCATGACAACAAATCGCGGGCGATCACGGGCTCTCCACGCCCGGCATCGCCGTCGGTCGGCGCCAGGCAAATGGCCAGCGCTCGGACCGCTCGGTGCGCAACTCGCCGCTTTCGATCCACAACGCCCCATGTCGATCGGTACGCCAGACCGAGGCCCCCGACGCGTGCCAGCGGGACACCACGGAATCGCGCGGATGATCCCAGCGGTTGAGGAACCCGGCACTGACCAGTGCATGACGGGCACCGGTGGCCTCGACGAAACCGGGCGTCGATGAGCTCGCCGACCCGTGATGCGGTACCAGCACGGCATCGGCCTTCACTCGCGCGTGGCGCCGCAGCCAGTGCTCGGCCGCCGCCTCGATATCGCCGGTCAAGAGCAATGACCCGGACGCCCCCTCCACCCGCAACACGCAGGAACGGTCGTTGGCCGAACCAAGCGGCGCACGCAGCAGCCTGAACACCACCCCATCGAGGTGCCACCGCTCGCCGTGCCGGCACTCACGCCCCTCCCCGCTGCCGGCGAACCGATCGCCGGACAGGCCGATCACGGTCGCGTCCGGAAACGCCTGGCGTATCGAGGCAAGCCCGCCGGCATGATCCATGGCCGCGTGACTGATCACGATGCGATCAAGCCGGGTCACGCCCACCGCCCGCAGCGCCGGCAGCACGATTGCCTCGCCGGTGTCGAAGCGGCCATGCCGGGGCCCGGCATCGTAGAGCAGGTCGTGCCGCGCGGTGCGTAACAGGACCGCCGCGCCCTGCCCGACGTCGAGCACCACCGCCGTGAACTCCCCGGTCGCCGGTCGCGACGGCCCCACGAGAATCGCCGGCAGCAAGAGCAGAATGGCCAGCCACTGGCCCGGAAAGCGACGCGGCAACCCCAACCAGATCACGCCAAACGCAAACAGACCGAGCGCGAGCGCCCCGGGCGCCGTGATTCGAGTCGGGGAAGACGTCGACCAGCCACCCGAGGACCGCGAACAACCCGGCGCCCAGCGCGTTGATCAACCCGATGGGCCAGGCGGCCAATGCGGGACTGATCGTGGCCAGGCCCAGGCTGAACAGGGCGAGCGGCGTGATCAGCATCGAGACCAACGGCACGGCAACGAGGTTGGCCGGCAAGGAGGCGAAGGCCACCCGATCGAACAGCCCCCAGGTCAGGGGGAGCAGCCCCAGCGTGAGCAGCCATTGCAGGCGGAGCAGCTCCCAGGGGCGCCAAAGGGCATCGCGCCCGCGAACGAGCACGATGATCAGCAGCACGGCGGCAAACGACAGCCAGAACCCCATGTCCAGCGGGGCGAACGGGTCGATGGCGAGCACGAGGATGAAGGCGACCAGCCACAGGTCGAGCAGGCGCCAGCGCCGCTGCATCAACACGCCAAGCAGCAGCACCGTGAGCATCAGGGCGGCTCGCAGGGTGGGAATCGACAGCCCGGCGATCAGCGCGTAGGCCCAGGCGGCGATGACGGCGGCCAATGCCGCCACCCGCTGGGCGGGCATGCCGCGGCTGATCGGCAATCGCCCCCAGAGCATTCGCAGCCACCAGGCGGCCAGCGCCGCCACCATGCCCACGTGCAACCCCGAAATCGCGAGCAGGTGGTTGGTGCCCGAAGCCAGCAGCAGCTCCCACTGCTCGTCACTCAGCTCGCCGCGATCCCCCAGGGCCAGGCCATGCAACAACGCCGCGCCTGCCTCCAGCGAGTCATCCGGCGCCGCGACGGCCGCCAGCCCCGATTTCAGGCGCTCGCGGGCACCGGCTCGCCAACGATCGACCCGTGCCCGCCACCCGTTTGCCGCCCCGAGGGCCTGCGGCTGGCGATCGCGTAGGTAGCCGGTGGCAAGGATCTGGTGGCGAAACAGGTAACGACGGTAATCGAAGCCGCCCGGGTTGGCATGGCCTCGCAATGGCTTGAGACGGGCCGTGAGCGCGTAGCGGGTGCCGGCGACCAGACCGCCCCGCTCGTCCGGCGGCGTGTAATCGCTGAGCTTGAGCCGCCCGCCCGATGGCAACTGCCGGCAGATCGAGCCGGCGCGATCATTGCCGTGATCGGCCGGCTCGGCTGCCTGGATGGCGAAAGTGAACCGACGTCGATCGGCGCGGTCATCGACCAGCCCGACGACGGCGCCGTCGATATGACAATCCACGCGATCGTCGAACGTCGGCGTCTGGCCCAGCAACGCCCCGACCGGCACCAGGGTGTGCAGCGCGCCCGCGAGGGCCATCGCCAGCAAGGCCGGACCATTGCGCCCCTTTCCTCTGACCCACAGCGCCGCGGCAACCACCCCGAGGGCCAACGCATGGGCCACGATTCGTACCGGCCACGCCCCGTCATCGGCACCAAGACCCGACGCGACCAGCAGCGGCCAGGGCAAGAACCAGGCGAGCAGCGCGCCACCCGCCCAGCCGGCCAGGAGCCAACGGGCGGCGATCGGTTTGCCCTGGCGCGGTTCGTTTCCGTGGCGATCACACGACCCGGGCGAGCCGTGCCGGTTGGTCGGTCGACATGACCGGGGCGACTGCCGCCCGTCATCAAGGGAAAGGTTGTCCATCGAGCCGCGTCCCTGCAGCGAGAATGGGGTTGCCAACATGCCCACAAAGGCATTCCTTGCCCTCGTCAGACTGCGTTACCATGCCGGCATGAGCACTGTAACCGCCCCGACCATCCATTGCATTCCCGTCCTCGCGGACAACTACGTCTGGCTGATCGAGGGGGCGGATCGCGCCACCGTGATCGTGGATGCCGGCGAGGCCGGCCCCATCATCGAGGCGATCGAGTCACGCGGTCTTAACCCCGTGGCCACCCTGATCACGCATCACCATGGCGACCACGTGCAGGGGCTCGGCGAGCTGACCCGGCGGTTCCCGATGCCGGTCTACGGCCCGGACAGCTGCCGACGCGTCGGGGTCGACACCGTCGTCGGCGAAGGCGACCGGTTCACGATTCCCCAGGTGGGCGAATTCGCGGTCATGGCCACGCCGGGCCACACACAGGATCACTTGAGCTTCATCAACGGTCAGGCGATCTTCTGCGGCGACACCCTGTTCACCGCCGGTTGCGGACGGTTGTTCGAGGGCACCGCGGCGCAGATGCTGCACTCGCTCGACCGGCTGGCCGACGCGGCCGATGCGATCGGTGACGGGGCGACGATCTACTGCGGTCACGAGTACACCACCGACAGCCTGCGGTTCGCCGCGCACGCCGAGCCCGACAACGCCGACATCGCCGCCCGGGTGCGCGAGGTTGCCGCCATGCGCGCGAAAGGAGAGCCGACGGCCAGCGCCTCGATGGATCTCGAGAAACGCACCAACCCGTTTCTGCGCATCCGCGAGCCGGTGCTGCGCCGGGCGGTGGAGGCCTACGTCGGGGAGACCATCGAGAACGACATCGAGGCCTTCGCCCAGTTGCGCCACTGGAAAGACGACTTCGACGGCCTGGCCCGCCTGTGACCCGCTGAAGGAATCCTGCACGAATGCCAAGCCACTCCCTTCCCGCGCTAACCACCCGACTGCCGACCCAACTGCCGACCCGGCTGCTGCGTGGCCTGCTCCTGCCGGCGCTCGTCCTGCTCCTGCACGGCTGTGCCGCACTCGTGCCACCCGCCGACCGTGATGGCAGTGAGGCGCGCGAGTCCAGCCGGCCGGGCTTCTCCACCCTGCCGGCGATCAGCCGCCAGGGAGGCGACGGCGAACCGGCCACCGATCACCGCCACGACCTGTGGGGCGCGGTCGCCAGCCGCTTCACGCTACCGATACCGGACAACGCGCGGGTGGACGCCGAGATCCGCCGCTACGCCCGCCACCCGGAGTACCTGCGCGAGGTCAGCCAGCGCGCCGAACCCTATCTCTACATGATCGTGGAGAAACTCGAGGCGGCGAACCTGCCCCTGGAGCTGACCCTACTGCCGATCGTGGAGAGCGCCTACCTGCCGCAGGCCCTGTCATCGAGCTCGGCGGCCGGCATCTGGCAGTTCATCCCGTCGACCGGCACCTACTTCGGGCTGGATCGCGATGCCTTCTACGACGGCCGTCGCGACATCGAGGCCTCCACCGACGCGGCCGTGACCTATTTCAGCCAGTTGCGCGGCATGTTCGACGACGACTGGCCCACCGTGATCGCCGCCTACAACGGCGGCCAGGGCACCCTGCTCAACGCCATCCGGGAAAACGAGCAGCGTGGCCGGCCCACGGATTTCTGGAGCCTCAAGCAGATTCGCAAGGAGACCCAGGACTACCCCGCCCGGCTGTTCGCGCTGGTGCGCATCTTCTCCGAACCGGAGAAGTACGGCTTTACCCCGCACGCGATCGAGAACCGTCCCGCGCTCGCCCAGGTCGAACTCGATCGCTCCGTCAGCCTGGTCAAGCTGGCCGATCTGACCGGCATGGACCACGACGAGCTCTATCGCCTCAACCCGGGCTTCGGTCGCTCGATCACCGGCGACACGCCACGGCAACTGCTCGTGCCGCGCGAGGCACGCGGGCGCTTCGACGTCGACACGCTCAACTCCGCGGCCAGCGCCGCCGAGGACTGGCAGCGCTACACCTTCGTGCGCGGCGACAGCTTCTACCGCGTGGCGCAACGCTATGGCAGTTCGGTCGACGAGCTGCTCGCGATCAACCGCCGCCAGGACGCGGTGGCCCGCCCCGGCCAGGTCATCCTGGTCCCGACCGGGCGCGTGGATCGCGCGATCGCCTCGGGCAACGCCCGCACGCACACCGTCCAGCCGGGCGAATCGCTCTGGGCGATCTCGCGCCAGCATGGCGTCAAGCTCGCCGAGTTGCGGCGCATGAACGCCTACGGCGACAACCCGGTCCTGCGCCCGGGCGACAAGGTGATCATCGGTGCGACGATGGCCAGTGACGACCAGGGCGCCCCCTCGAAGTACGTGGTCCAGCCGGGCGACACGCTCTGGCAGTTGGCCCAGCGGTTCTCCACCACCGTCGAGGAATTGACCGCGCTCAACCGCATCGGTCCCGACGCCGCCCTCAAGCCCGGCCAGGAGCTGCGGGTGGCCAGCAACTAATCCGCCGCCGACTAGGAGTTACTCCCCAGACAGGAAAAGGGCCCTCACGTCAGACACGGGGGCCCTTCTTCACTTGGGAAACTCTGCACGAATGCCATACCGCTCTGCGTGCCTTGAGCCGGGCAGGTGCAAGGCGCTCGTCCGCCGCGGAAGAGTCATTCTCTTTCCAAGGACGACAACGCAGCATATGCCCGGCTCAAGGCGCGCCCGGCGGGGCTTGGCGAGTCGCCCGTGCTCCGCGTTGCGATGCCTTGACGTGGCCACCGGCACGCCGGCGACATCGCGCCTTGATCACGAACGACTCGCCAAGCCAGAGTGGCATGGCATTCGTGCAGAGCTTCCCTTGCGCGTTGCCGCCCGGGGCGTCAGCCGGTCGCCAGCCCCAGCCAGCGCTGGGCGTTTTCGCGTGACCGGGTCGCCATTTCCGGCAGGCTCTCGCCGCGCAGGTCGGCCAGCATCTCGGCAACATGCCGCACCCGGATGGGGTTGTTGGGCTTGCCGCGGTACGGGACCGGTGAGAGATACGGCGAATCGGTCTCGATCAGGATCCGGTCACCGGGCACTTTCTTCGCCACCTCGCGTAGCGCGGCGGCCGACTTGAACGTCACGATGCCGGAAAACGAGATGTAGAAGCCGAGGTCCAGCGCGCGGCGCGCGGTTTCCCAGTCCTCGGCGAAACAGTGCATCACCCCGCCGCATTCCTCGGCGTGCTCGCGCTCGAGCACGTCCATCGTGTCCCCCGGGGCTCCGCGGGTGTGGATGATGACCGGCTTGCCCACCGCCTTGGCCGCCTCGATGTGATTGACGAAGCGATCGTGCTGCCAGCGCTCGCCTTCCTGGCAGTGGAAGTAGTCGAGCCCGGTCTCGCCGACCGCGACGATGGAATCGGCGTGCCGGTCATCGCGGATCGCGCGCACCAGCTCGTCGGCCGGGATTACCGCGCCGGCATCGTCCGTGGGATGCAGGCCGTAGGAGAGGAACACCTCGGGACGCTCAGTGCGCCGCTCGGGGTTGCCGGCAAGGTACGGCGAGACCAGGTCGGTCATCGCCGGCCAGGTCGACGGCTTGATCGACACGCACAGCATCCGCGTGACCGATTCCAGCCAGGCGGTATGCATGAAGCGGTCGAAGTCGTTGTCGAAGGCGTCGAGCTCCACCCGGTCGAGGTGGCAGTGCGAGTCGAACAGTTGCATGGTGCTCCGAGAGAGATAACAGCGATCGGCGCGCGGCGGCGCGTCACATGGTGTAGGTCGGCGTTTCCTTTTCCAGCGCGCCGGCGAGGTAGGTCTCGATCTGCTGGCGCGTGCGGCCCTGGTCCATGCGACCGAACTGCACGCCAATGCCGGCCACCTTGCCGCCCTGCGCGCCCTGCGGGGTGACCCAGATCACCTTGGCGGCCACGGCCAACCGCTCGGGGCTGCCCATCAGGGTCAGGGTCAGGAAGATCTCCTTGCCCATCGGGATGTGGGTGTGCCCCGGGATGAACAACCCGCCGTTCTTCACGAACGGCATGTAGGACTTGTAGAGCGTGTCCTTGTCCGGGATGTTGTGGTGGATCATGCCTCCACCCAGGCCGCCTCCTGCTGCCATTGCACGCTACCTCGTCACACGGTTGTCGACCCGTCCGCGCGTGGGGCGCCGGCCGGGTCGTGGGTCAGTAATCCAGTCCGAAGTCTACCGGGAATCGCCGGTAGGCCGAAGTCAGCCGACCGGCTCGAGACGCCGAGCCAGACGCGGGTCGACCAGGTCCAGTGCCAGCTGCTCGACCGAAAGCTCGGGGTGCAGCGGGTGCCCCGCCTCGCGGGCGAACTGGATCAGTCGGGTCTGCACCGCGAGCCATTGCTCGCCGTCGTGGGCACGAGCCAGACGATCGAGCATCGGCAGCAGGGCGGCCGGCACCGTGTCGGTCAGCCCGGCCTGGCGGCGGGCGACGGCCGGCCAAAGCCGCAACAGCCAACGGGCCAGCACCGGGCGTGGCGTGGCCAGCCACGGGGCGATGGCGGCAAGCGGCGAGCGGGGCTCCTCGGCCAGCCGCACCCACGCCTGCGCTACCGCCTGCCAATCGAAGGTGGGGTCCGTGCCGTCGACCAGGGTGGGATCGTCGATAAAGGCCAGCAACTCGGCCCGCTCGGGCGAACACCCCGTGGCCTGCCGCCACCAGGCGGCCAGTTCGTCGGGTCTCGGCTCGCGCAGGCGCACCCGCTGCAACCGCGAACGGATCGTGGGCAGCAACCGGTCGACCTGCTCGACCGTGCAGAGGAACTGCATCGATTCCGGCGGTTCCTCGAGGAGCTTTAGCAGGGCGTTGCCGGAGGCGCGGTTGAGCCGTTCGATACGCTCGACCAGGACCAGCCGCATGCGGCCGTACCGGGTGATGAACGCCCCGTCGATCAGGGCGCGGATGGCATCGACCGGGATATCGCGGTGATCGGGATCGTCGGCCAGCCGATGCAGGTCGGGAAAACTGCCCTGCTCGGCCTGGCGACAGGCCGGGCACTCGCCGCAGGGCCAGCCTTCGCGGGGCGCCTCGCAGATCAGGCGGCGCGCCAGCGTCTCGAGCAGCGCGGTCATGGGCGCGCCCAGACGGCCATGCAGCAGCAGCCCGTGCGGCAGGCGCCCGGCGGCAATCATCCGCTCGAGCTGCGCCCAGGCATCGTTCAGCCAGCCGGCGCTGCGGATGGTGGCCGGATCGCTGACCAACCGCTGCTCGGCCAGGCCCGAGAGATTGCCTTCCGGTGCGTCAACCGCCATGCGCTGCCTCCAGTTCGGTCTCGATTTGGGCACGCACCTCGTCGAGGGCGCGCGTGGCATCCACCCGCCGGAACCGCGCGGGTTCGCGCTCGCTGAGTGCCTCGAACCCGTCACGCACGCGCTCGAAGAAATCGAGCGTCTCCTGCTCGAATCGATCGGCGGCCTCGCGGCTCGCCGCCCGTTCGAGCCCCAGCGCCACCGGCACGTCCAGCCAGAGCGTGAGCCCGGGGTCACAACCCGCGTGTGCCACCTCGGCCAACTGGTCGATGGTCGCCATCGACAGCCCGCGGCCAGCGCCCTGGTAGGCGCGGGTGGAATCGGTAAAGCGATCGCAGACCACCACCTTCCCGGCCGCGAGGGCCGGACGGATCACCCGCTCGACGTGCTGGGCACGCGCCGCAAACATCAACAAGAGCTCGGTCGAAGCGGCTACCGGCTCCTCGCGTACGGCCTTGAGCACCGCGCGCAACTCCTCGGCCAGTGGGGTGCCGCCCGGCTCGCGAGTGCAGAGCACCGTCTCGCCACGGGCCTCGAACCAGCCACGCACGAAGGCCATGGCGGTCGACTTGCCCGCCCCTTCCAGCCCCTCGAGGGTAACGAAACGCGGCGAGGTGGCGGCGGTCATGGGCGTTCTCCCTGTTCTCGCTTGATCGCCCGCCAACGCGCCACGGCGCGGTTGTGTTCTTTGAGCGTGCGCGAGAACGCGTGCCCGCCGCTACCGTCGGCCACGAAGTACAGCGCATCGGTCTCGGCCGGCCGGGTCGCGGCCGCCAGCGAGGCGCTCGACGGCAAGGCGATCGGTGTCGGCGGCAGCCCGTCGCGGGTGTAGGTGTTGTAAGGCGTGTCCTCGCGCAGGTGCCGGCTGTACAGGCGTCCGTCGTAGTCCTTGCCCATGCCGTAGATCACGGTGGGGTCGGTCTGCAGGCGCATGCCGCGCTTGAGCCGATTGACGAACACGCCGGCGACCTCGCCACGCTCGCCCGACAGCCCGGTTTCCTTCTCGATCACCGAGGCGAGGATCAGGGCCTCGTAGGGGTCCTCCAGCGGCAGGTCGTCCGCTCGGGCCGCCCAGGCGGCGTCCAGCGCCTCGCGCATCTGGTCGAAGGCGCGTTGGATCAGCGCCCGGTCGGTGGTGCCGGACGGGTACTGGTAGGTATCCGGGAACAGCCAGCCCTCGAGGTGCTCCACCGGCAGATCGAGCGCCTCAATCACTGCCGACGGCGTCAGTTCGTCGAGCGTGCGCCGGATACGCGGCGCCTCGGCCAGCTGGTCGAGAAAGGCCTGCGCGGTGACGCCTTCCGGCACGGTGAACCGGTATTCGATCACGTCACCGGCGACCATCCGATCGAGCAGGGACGCCAATCGGTCGTCGGGTCGCACCTCGTACTCGCCCGCCTGGATCGAGCGTGCCTGGCCCCGAAAGCGCGCGGTCCAGTCGATCACGCGCGTCGGGATGGCCGGCTGCACCTCGTGGATGGCCGCGGCGATGGCCGGCATGGACTGCCCCGGTTCCACGGTGAGCGTGGTCGGCGCCTCGGCAAGCGGTTTCTGCCAGTAATGCACGGCCAGTCCCGTTCCGACCAACAGGCCCGCGAGCAAGCCCATGCCGGCTGCCCAGATCAAGAACACTCCGATGGCTCGCCGCATCCAGAACTCCTAACGCTCGATCGATTGGGGTGACGGTGGGGTCGGGCACGCCGCCTCGCAGGGGGCGCCGGACTCCGCGAGGGCAACCCGCCCCCAGCAACTGTCGGCCATGGCCTCGGACAAGGTCGCCGGCCACGGGTTCTGTCGGGGGCGCATTGCCCCCGCCGGTGGCTGCCAGCAGCCTGCCACCGATTCGAGCCCGTCGGCGGGTGGGCCATCGACGTCGGGCAGCGCCCGCCCGAGCAACCAGCCGACCGGTCGCCAGGCCGAGACGGCGTTGCAGAGAAAGGCCGCCTCGGCCAGGGCAAGTCGGCCCGGGGCGCAGGGGGTCACCCGCGCGTCCAGCGTCTCGATCCACCAGGCACGGCGCGTGCCGGCAATGGCCCCGCCAACCAACGGCGGGGTATGCCAGCCCCCGCGTTCGCGCCAGAACAGGTTGCCCATCGTACCGGAAACCACGCGCCCGGCCGGGTCGAGCATCAGCCCCTCGCGCCGTCCCGCGGGCAGCGACTGCTGGGCAAGCACCTGCGAGAGGCGGTTGAGGTGCTTGAGACCGCGCAACGCGGTCACGCCCTCCACGATCACCGGTACCGGGTCGAGCGCCAGTGGTTCCGTCGGCACCGGCGGCAGCGGCCCGACGGTAGCCGTCACCGTCAGCGCGGGTTGCTCGGGACGCCGGTAGCCACGCGGGCCGCTACCGGCGGTGACCACGAGCTTGCACACCCCGGTTGTCCCGTGATCGCTCGCCCCGGTCTTGATCGCCTCGTCGAGCACCGCGAGCACCTGGTCTCCGGACGGCTCGGGCAGGCCGAGTCGCGACAGCCCGCAACGCAGCCGGGCGAGGTGATCGTCAAGCCGGGCCACTCGCCCCTCGTGGACGAACAGCGTCTCGAACAGGCCATCGCCGAAGGCGCAGCCCCGGTCGTTGACGGCAAACCCGGCCGCGTTCATCCGACCGGCACCCCGGCCGCCAACGCTGCCTCGCCGCCCAGGGCATCAAGTACGCCGCGGGCCTTCTGGTAGGTCTCGTCGAGTTCGCGCGCCGGGTCGGAGTCGGCCACGATGCCGCCGCCGGTGCGGAACTCTCCCTGCCCGTCCGGGGCGAGGAACAGGCTTCGAATCAGGATGTTGCTGTCCATCCGGCCGTGATTGCTCAAGTAGCCCAGGCTTCCCGTGTACGGCCCACGCCCGGTTTGCTCGAGCTCGGCAAGGATCTCCATGCAGCGCACCTTCGGGCAACCGGTAATGGTGCCGCCGGGAAAGCACGCCGCCAGGGCGGCCAGTGGCGAGGCGGCCGCCGGCAGTCGCCCGACCACGTTCGAGACCAGGTGGTGTACCTGGGCGTAGGACTCGACCACCATCAACTCGTCGACCTGCACCGAGCCGGGCTCGCAGACCCGGCCGAGATCGTTGCGCTCCAGATCGATGAGCATGACGTGCTCGGCACGCTCCTTGGGGTGGGCCTGGAGCTGCTCGATCAGCTCGCGGTCGCGCACCGGGTCCGGGTCGCGTCGGCGGGTGCCGGCAATTGGCCGGGTCTCGGCGCGTCCGTCGGCCACGCGCAGCAATCGCTCCGGCGAGGAACTGACGATCTCGCCCTCGGGTTGGCGATACCAGGCGGCGAACGGGGCGGGGTTGCGGCGACACAAGGCATCGTAGACCGCCGCGGACGACACCCCGAGGGCCAGTCGGAAACGCCAGGCATGCGACAGGTTGGCCTGGAAGACGTCGCCGGCGAACAGGTAGTCGCGCACCTTCGCCACCCGCTCGTGGTGCGGCGCCCCCGCCGGGGCCTGGAGTTCGGCCAGCTCCACCGTGCCGCCACGATCGCTGCCGGCTGCGCCACGGGCCTGTTGCCAGGCCGTGATCAGGGCCCCGGCGAATGCCTCGCCCCGGGCGCTGCCATCGTGCACGACGATGTCCTCGCCGGTCACGTGATCCCGCACCAGGGCGGCCGGGTGATATTCGGCGATCGCGCGCGGAAAGCCGCTCTCGGCGCCGAGGGCGAAGGCCGGCAGGTCGAGGGTAGGCTCGATCTCGGCGGCCATCTCGTAGGCGAGGAAGAAGCTCCAGCCACCAAGGAAGGGAAATTCCGCTGGCAGGTTCTGCGACGCCAGCCAGTCACTGGCATCGAACGATGCCGGCAACGGCTGGTGACGCGAGACGGCCTGCTGGAAACGCTCGAGAAAGCGGGGCTCGTCGCTTGCCGGCGTTGCCGGGGCGCGGAGCCGTTCGTCGACCGCGGAAAACAGGATCGACCAGCGGCTCAGCGGGCCACCGGCGGTCACGCTTTCGAACAGGTGGCTCGCGCGATCCCCCGCATGGGCCAGCACCACCGCGAGCGGTGGCGGTACCCGCTGCGGGTCATCGTTGAGGCGATGAATGACGGGTGGGCTCACGGGCGGTTCAGGCAAACGGTGAACGAGGGATGTGCCATGTCGACGGTCTTTGAGGAGACCGCCGAAAGCCAGATGCGATCGAACGCCGCACCGTGGCCATCAGTCGACCGAGCGGCCGAAGATCAGCGTGCCGTTGGTGCCGCCGAAGCCGAACGAGTTGGACATCGCCACCTCGAAACCCTCGACGCGGCGCGCCTCGTGCGGCACGAAGTCGAGGTCGCAGTCCTCGGAGGGGTTGTCGAGGTTGATGGTCGGCGGCAGGATCTGGTCGCGCAGGGCCAGCACCGAGAACACCGCCTCGATGCCGCCGGCCGCGCCCAGCAGGTGGCCGGTCATCGACTTGGTCGAACTGACCGGGCAGTTGACCGGCTGGTCGCCGAATAGCGACTTGATCGCATGCACCTCGGTGCCATCGCCCGCCGGCGTGGACGTGCCGTGGGCGTTGATGTAATCGATGTCGGCCGGGGACAGGCCCGCGTCCTTGAGCGCGGCGTCCATGCAGCGGCGGGCACCGTTGCCGTCGGTGGCCGGCAGGGTCATGTGGTAGGCATCCGAGCTCATGCCGAAGCCCTTGAGCTCGCCGTAGATGCGCGCACCACGGGCCTGGGCGTGCTCGAGCGACTCGAGCACCATCACGCCGGCGCCCTCGCCCAGCACGAAGCCGTCGCGGTCGCGGTCCCAGGGGCGCGAGGCGCGTTCGGGATCGTCGTTACGGGTGGACAGCGCCCGCGCCGCGGCGAAGCCGGCCACGCCCAGCGGCGAGACCGCGCCCTCGGTACCGCCGGCAATCATCACGTCGGCATCCCCGTAGGCGATCAGGCGCGCGGCCTGGCCGATGCTGTGGGTGCCCGAGGTGCAGGCGGTGACCGTGGCGAGGTTCGGGCCGCGGAAACCGTAGCGGATCGACAGCTGACCGGAGGCCATGTTGATGATCGCGCCGGGGACGAAGAACGGCGACACGCGTCGCGGCCCCTGGTTTTCCAGGGCGAGCGTGTTGCGCTCGATGCCACCCAGCCCACCGATGCCGGAACCGATGAAGGTGCCCACCCGATCCAGATCGAGCGAGTCGCTGACCAGGTCCGCGTCCTCGATCGCTTCGATCGACGCCCCCAGGGCGTAATGGATAAACGGCTCCATCTTCTTCACGTCCTTCGCGGGGATGAACGCGGTGGGATCGAAGTCCTTCACCATGGCGGCGAACTTGACCGCCATCTTGTCGGTGTCGAAGCGATCGATGGGGGCCGCACCCGACCGGCCGGCGAGAATGCCGTCCCAGGAATCCTTGACGTTGTTCCCCAGCGGGGTCACCAGCCCGAGGCCGGTAATCACGACGCGACGTTTGCTCATGCTGTTCTTTCCAGTTCGATTGGTGGACACCACCAAGTAAAAAACCGCGATCGACCTCCTGTGCAGAAGGCCGAAACACGGTTTTTCAGTTCACAAGCCCGGACACCCGGCCAGGGCCTGCGAAACGCACAAGGGCCGAATCAGGCGTCCTTGTGGTTATTGACGTAGTCGATGGCCTGCTGAACGGTGGTGATCTTCTCGGCCTCTTCGTCCGGAATCTCGCACTCGAACTCTTCTTCCAGCGCCATGACCAGCTCGACGGTATCCAGGGAATCCGCGCCGAGGTCGTCAACGAATGAAGCTTCATTGGTGACTTCTTCTTCCTTGACGCCCAACTGCTCTACAACAATCTTCTTGACGCGTTCTTCAACGGTGCTCATTCGTATCGAACCTCTTCTGGTACAAACACTGTTCAATTAAACGTTTTGGCCCGGCAACTCCGGGCCAACACTGCCCGGCATTCTAGTGAAAACCGACCGGCAGGCCAAATAAAAATGCCCATTCGCGGCAAGGCGCGCCGCGACGGGGCTTATGCCATGTACATGCCGCCGTTGACGTGGATGGTCTGGCCGTTGATGTAGCCGGCCTCGGGCGCCGCCAGGAAACGGACCGCCGAGGCGATCTCCTCGGGCTGACCCAGGCGGCCGTTGGGGATGTTGCCCAGTAGCGCTTCTTTCTGCTTTTCCGGCAGATCGCGGGTCATGTCGGTCTCGATGAACCCGGGGGCGACCACGTTGACGGTCACGCCACGCGGCCCGATCTCGCGGGCCAGCGACTTGGAGAAGCCCATGATGCCGGCCTTGGCCGCCGCGTAGTTGGTCTGCCCGGCGTTGCCCATCGAGCCGACCACCGAGGCGATCGAGATGATGCGCCCCCAGCGGGCCTTGGCCATCGAACGCATGACCTTCTGCGACAGGCGGAACACCGACGTGAGGTTGGTCTGGATGATGGCGTCCCAGTCGTCCTCCTTCATGCGCATCAGCAGCGTGTCGCGGGTAATGCCGGCGTTGTTGACCAGCACGGCGACCGGCCCGAAGCGCGACTCGATCGCCTTGATCACCGCGTCGACCTGCTCGGCGTCGGTGACGTCCAGCGCCATGCCCGCGCCACGCTCGCCCAGGCGTTCGTCGATGGCGGCCGCGCCCTTCTCCGAGGTGGCCGTGCCGACGACCGTCGCCCCAGCGGCAACCAGCGCATCGGCGATGGCCGCGCCGATGCCGCGCGAGGCGCCAGTGACCAGGGCAACGCGGCCGTCGAGGTTGGCAAATTGAGTCGCTTGTTCAGACATGGGGATTCCTCGTGATGATTCGTGTTCGATCGGGCCGGCTTACTCGGCGCCCAGTGCCTTTTCCAGGGTCGCCTGGTCGAAGACGGCCTTGGCGCCCATCTGGCGGTCGATGCGACGCGCGAGGCCGGTGAGCACCTTGCCCGGACCGAACTCGACCTGGTCGCCGGCGCCCATGGCCTGCATCGCCTGGACGCAGGCGACCCACTGGACCGGACGGAACAGCTGCTCGATCAGTGCCGTGGCGATGGCCTCGGGCTTGTCGTGGGTCAGGGCATCGACGTTGTGAATGACGGGGATCTGCGGGGGACGGATGTCGACCTGCGCGATCTCGGCTCGCAGCTGTTCGCCGGCCTCGCGCATGAGCGAGGAGTGCGACGGCACGCTCACCGGCAGCAGCACGAAGCGTTTGGCACCCGCCTCGCTAGCGACTGCCTCGGCCCGCTCGACGGCGGCCCGGTCACCGGCAATCACTACCTGGCCCGGGGCATTGAAATTGACGGCCTCGCAGACCTCGCCGTCGGCGGCCTTCTCGCAGACGCCGCGCACCGCCTCGTCCTCGAGACCCAGTATCGCGGCCATCGCGCCCTGCCCTTCGGCCACGGCCGACTGCATCAGCTGGCCGCGCCGGGCGACCAGTGCGACGGCGGCTTCGAAATCGATGGACTCGGCGGCGACCAGGGCGGCGTATTCACCCAGGCTGTGGCCAGCCAGCGCAGCGGGCATGGCGCCGTCGTTGCGGCGCCAGATCTGCCAGGCCGCCACGTCGGCGGCCAGCATGGCCGGCTGGGTGACCTCGGTCCGGTTCAGGTCGGCGGACTCGCCCTCGGCCACGAGTTTCCAGAGATCGTAGCCAAGCACATCACCGGCACGATCAAACACCGCCTGCGCGATATCCTCGTGCTCGCCCCAGCCACTGGCCATGCCGATCGACTGGGAACCCTGTCCTGGAAACACCCCTGCAATCATGGTCTCGCCTCACCGTTGAAAAACGCGGGGATGGTATCACAGCGCCACGGGACGCCGACGGATGGCCACAGCGACGAACGGCCAGACGCGAAAAACCGACGCCCGGAAGCGAGTCGCGGACGCCGGCGACCATCGCGGCCCAATTAGAGATTATTGAACAGCGATAGCTGCTGGGTCTTGGCCATGCTCTGCTGGGTGGCCTGAAGGGTCAGGTAGTTCTGGTTGAGGCGGGTGATGGCCTCGGCGAGATCGGTGTCCCGGAGTTTCGAGATCGATTCCTTGTTGCTGAGGCTCCAGGCGTTCTGGTCATCGCGCAGGCGTTCGAGCTTCTTGAGGTCGTTGCCCATTTGCCCTTGTGCGGTGATCACCTGATCAAGCACCGCATCCACATCGGTCTGCAGTGCTTCGTATTGGGTATCGTCACCCGCACGCACGGCTGCCTCGAGCTCGTCGATGACCTGCAACGCCGACCGCCCGGAGGTCGGAGAGGTGTTGAAGATGTCCGTGGCGACCCGGCTGACGGTCACCGAATCGGATTCCCCAACACGCAGCTCCACCGCCCCGGTGTTCTGGGTAGCGGTGTTGAGCTGATCCTGACCGGCCGGGTCATACGGGATCTGGTTCGCACGCACGCCCGAAAAGACGTATTCGCCCCGCTCGTCCTTGGCATTTGTCTGCTCGGCCAGGGCGGACCGCAACTCGGCCAGCTCATCCGCCAGCGCGCCACGACTCACTCCGTCATTGACGGCATTATTGGCCCGTATCGCGATGTCGCGCACGCGCTGGAGAATATCGGTACTCGCCGCCAGACGGGTTTCTTGCGCCTCGATCTTGCCAGTCGCCATGTCGTTGCTGCGCAGGAACTGATCCACGCGCGCCTGCTGATTGGTCAGCTGACTGGCCTGACCGAAGGCCACCGGATCGCGATCCGCGGTACGCAGCTTCACGCCGGTGGCGATGTCGGTCTGCGCCCGGATCATCTCAGACTGCTGCCGCTGCAGGCTTTGCAAGCCTTGCTGGAAAATCAGTGACGTGGAAACGCGCATCGTGTAGCTCCCGAGCCGGCCTTAGCCGACGGCATTGAGAACGGACTGGAACAGGTTGCCCGAGATGGAAATGCTTCGAGCCAGAGCCTGGTATTGCTGCTGGTACTTGAGCAGGTTGGCGGCCTCTTCGTCGAGATTCACGCCGGACACCGACTGTTGGCGCGCAACCAGGTTGTCCAGCGAGGCCTGAGCCGACTCGCCCTGCATTTCGGCGGTGCGCGCCACCGAGCCGGCATTGCTGACAGCGGAGGACAGGGCGCCACCCAGCGTCTGCCCATCCGCGGCACCGGCACCGGTCTGCCCCACGAGGGTGCGATTTGCCAGCTCGGCCATCGCCTCGATCTGGGTGTTATCACGATTGCCCAACGAATTGCCGCCACCGTCGCCCCCGGCGGCCGCCACGTCCCGGGGGTCAGCCAGGGTTGTCTCGATCTGGCCGGCCGCACCGGCAGCCGGGTCGATGTACAGCACATCGCCCACTTCCGGGGTGCCCGAGAACGTGATGTCCAGCCCCGGGATCGCGGTGGTGCTGCCCCCCGAACCAACGCTCGCCAGTTCCGTGCCCGGGTCATCCTGACTGCGAACACTCCAGTTCGTACCATCGAAGCGCGCCTCGTAGCGGGCATCGGTCAGGAGGGTCGCGTCCGCGATACTGCCCGAGGCGGAACCGCTGCCGTCATTCCGACCATCCACCGAAACACTGGGCGAGAAACCACCAATAGCCGTGAACAACGGCGTCCCGGCGTTTCCGTCCAGATCGTAGCCGGCCTCCTGAATCGCGTTCGCTTCCTGGGCCAACACCAGGGCGGCACGCCCCAGCTCGTTGCGCAGCGGCGTGATCAACTCGTTCTGCGTCTCGATCATACCGCCCAGCTGGCCGCCGGTTACCCGCTCGGTGATCGTCTTGTCGCCGATCTTGACCGTCAGCCCCGCGGCCCCGTTGATCGCCTGGAACTCGGTGGCTGCGCCGCCTGTGACCAGGGATTGCCCCGACCCTACCGCCAGGTTCAGCGAACCCGCACCGTCGTCGTTCACACGAATGTTCACGCGCTCGGCAATATCACGAACCAGCTGGTCGCGACGATCGAGCAGGTCATTCGGCAAGGCGTTCGGATCCTGGGCGTAGGCCCGGCTGATCTTGTCGTTCAGGCTGGCCACTTCCTCGGCGAAGGTGTTCACCTCGCGGGAGATTGCATTCGCCTGCTGCCCAATCCGTGTATTGAGGTCGGCAAGACGGCCGTCTAGCTGGTTGAACCGGTCGGTGAGCGCCGATGCCTCGTTGAGGTAGGCCTGTCGTGCGGTGATATCGGTCGGGTTGGCCGCCACATCGCTCGCCGCCCCGAAGAAGGCCTGGGAGCTCTGGGCAATACCGGACTCGGTATCTCCGAGCACGGTGGTTACCTGGCTGGCGATGTCGCTGACGAACTGGAGCCGGCTGTTGTCACTGGTGACGTCACGCAACTGGCTTTCGACGTACTGGTCGAAGCTGCGCGTGATCGACTGCACCTGCGTGCCCGTCCCGACGTAGCCGTTGCCCATGAACTGCGGCGTCCGGGCACTGAGGTTGACCGTCTGCCGCGAGTACCCCTCGGTATTGGCGTTCGAGACGTTGTGCCCGGTCGTCGTCAGTGCGCGTTGCACCGCGAGCAGGCCGCTGACCGAGTTGCTGAGGATGTCCGCCATGATGAGGCCTCGAAGGGTTTACTGCCGACCGTATCGGCCGATTGAGGAAAAACTTGAACGTCGGCCCGACCCGATCACACCGCGTCTCGCATCGCCGGCGAGTTCATGATCGAGATCAGCTTGTCGGCGTATTTCGGATCGGTGGCGTAGCCGGCCTGCTGCAGTTCGCGGGCGAACTGCTCGGGGTCGTCACGCGCCTCCAGTGCCTTGCCGTAGCGCGGGTTTTCCTGGATAAAGCGGGCAAAGTCGTTGAAGGAGGCGGCCATCGAGTCGTACTGGCGGAAGGCCGCCTGTCGGCGGACCAGGCTGCCGGACTCGAATTCCAGCGTGCCATGCACCTGACGGTCGCCGTCCCAGCTGCGATCGGCCTTGATGCCGAAGAAGTTGTTGCTCGCCTGGCCACCGCCGTCATGCGGGACGTGCTTGCCCCAGCCCGTCTCCAACGCCGACTGCGCGACCAGCACCTTCGGCGAGACGCCGAGCTTCTCCGCCGCCTCGCGGGCATGCGGCAGGATGGCCTCGACGAACTGCTCGGGCGATTCCCAGTAGGCCGGCTGCTGCTTGCGGCCGGCAGCGTCGGAGGAATCCAGCGCGGCCAACCGCTCTTTCGTCGGTCCGGGCTGCGCCCGTTTCTCGTCGTCCGCGGCGGCGCCCTCGGTCTCCTTGTCCTTCTGCATCCAGGCGTGCGGACGCAGGGTCCACTCGGAGGCATCGGGCAGGGGGTAGGCACGCGGCGCCTGTTCGACCACGCCGCCGTTCTCCTTGACCTGCAGCGGGAACCCCTCTGACCGCCGCTCCCCGTCCATGCCGCCGGTCTGCTTGGAAAGCTGGCGCTCGATCATCTCGGCCAGGCCAATCCCGCCAGCGCGGCTGGAGAGCTTCTGCGCGATCTCCTGGTCGAACATGCCCTCGAAGGTCTTGGTCTGTTCGCTATTGAACAGCCCGTCGCGTGGCGTGGCCTCGCGCATCGATTGCAGCATCATCTTGACGAACTGCGTCTCGAACTGGGAGGCGACCTGCTTGAGGGCCTGCCCGGGGTCCTTCCCGGCCTGGGAACGCAGCTGGTTCAGGCCCTGGAAGTCGGTGTAGGAATTGATTTGCGCTGGACTGACCATTACGTCACCTCAGATCACGATCAACTCGGCCTTGAGCGCCCCGGCACTCTTGAGCGCCTCGAGGATGGCCACCAGGTCCGACGGCGAGGCGCCGACCGCGTTCACCGCATTGACGATGTCGTTGAGCTTCACGCCCGGGTCGAACAGGAAGGCGCGGCTGCTCTCCTCCTGCACGGCCACGTCCGAATCCGGCGTGACCACCGTCTCGCCCTCCGCGAACGGGCCCGGCTGGGAAACGTCCAGGTCCTCGTCGACCGTGACGGTGAGATTGCCGTGCGAAACGGCAGCCGCCTCGATGCGCACGTTCTGACCGATCACGACCGTGCCGCTGCGCGAATTGACCACCACGCGGGCCGGGCCCTCGCCGGGCTGGAATTCGACGTTCTCGAGCACCGACATGAAACCGACGCGCTGGTCGGGCGAATCGGGGGCGCGCACCTTGACCGTGCCGCCGTCGACCGCCTGGGCGACCCCGCCCCCCAGCACGTCGTTGATCGCCTGTTCCATACGCCGCGCGGTGGTGAAGTCCGGCTGGTTGAGATTGAGGAACACCGCGCCGGCGCCACCCATCTTGGACGGGACGCTGCGCTCGACCGTCGCACCGTTTGGAATGCGCCCGGCCGTGGGGATGTTGACGGTCACGCGCGAGCCGTCGCGGCCCGAGGCATCCAGGCCACCCACGATCAGGCTGCCCTGGGCAACGGCGTAGATGTTGTCGTCCGCGCCCTTGAGCGGCGTCATCAGGAGCTCACCGCCGCGCAGGCTGTCGGCATTGCCGATCGAGGAGACCGTCACGTCGACCGTCTGACCCGGCTTGGCGAACGGCGGCAGGTTGGCCGTGACCATGACCGCGGCGACGTTGTTCAACTGGACGTTGCCGCCGCCGGGCGAGAGACCCTGGCGCTCGAGCATGTTCTGGATACTCTGACGCGTGAACGGCACCTGGGTGGTCTGATCGCCGGTGCCGGCGAGACCCACCACGATGCCGTAACCGACCAGCTGGTTGTCGCGCACGCCGGCGAAGCTCGCCACGTCCTTGATGCGCTCGGCGCCGGCCTGCGGGGCGAAGGTCGCTGCCCCGGCCGCCAGCACCAAAGGCAGCAGGCCGGCCAGGAAGGCGCGAAGGTGTGTCTTGATGTTCATGCCTGTCACCATCAGAAGGGGAAGACCGGGCTGTTGAAGAAGCGCGCCAGCCAGCCCATGTTGTTCGATTCGTTGATCACGCCTTCGCCGCCGTAGGCAATCTGCGCGTTGGCCACGCGCGTGGACATGACGGTGTTGTCGGGCGCGATGTCCTGCGGCCGGACCATGCCGGCCAGCTTGATGAACTCGCTGCCCTGGTTGATGCCGATCCACTTCTGGCCACGAATCACGAGATTGCCGTTGGAAAGCACCCGCGCGACGGTGACCGTGATCTGGCCATTGAGCGTGTTCTGCTGGCTGCTCTCCCCGTCGCCCGCGAAATCCCGCTCGCCGGTGATCTGGGCGTTGAGCCGCTCGATCGCCGGGCCGGTCAGCCCCAGCACGTTGGGCGGGGTGATGGCGGTCTCCTGGCTCTTGCCGGTGGAGGTCTGCGCGCTCTTGGAGGCCTGCATGCGCTCCTCGAGGATGACCGTCAGGATGTCGCCGACGCGGTACGGACGAGCGTCGGCGAACATGTTGTCCACCTGCCCCGCCTGGAAGATCGCGCCATTGCTCTGCACCGGGTTGTGCTCGGAGGCCTCCGGCGGCAGTGCGGCGTTGAACTGCGGGTCCGGCTTGATCGGCGGCTGGCTGGCACAACCGGCCAGCAGTGCCGCGCCGATCAGGACCACGCCCCGGGTAAGCCAGTGGATTGACGGTTTCATGGCGTGCCTCCGCGGATCGGCGTCATCAGACGTTCTGGTTCAGGTACTGGAGCATGCCGTCGGTGGTCGAGATGGCCTTGGAGTTCATCTCGTAGGAACGCTGCGTCTCGATCATGCTGACCAGCTCCTCGACCACATTGACGTTCGAGCTTTCCAGTGCCCCCTGCTGGATCGCGCCCAGGCCGTTGAGGCCCGGGGTATCCAGCTGCGGGGCGCCACTGGCACCCGATTCGACGAACAGGTTGTTGCCGATCGGCTGCAGGCCCGCCGGGTTGACGAAATCCGCCAGCTGGATGTTGCCCAGCTGAACCGGTTCGGCCTGGCCGGCCAGCTGCGCGCTGACCGTGCCGTCCGTGCCGATGGTGATGGACTGGGCCCCCTGCGGGACGTTGATCGCCGGCTCGACCGGCTGGCCGTTGGCCGTAACCAGCTGGCCGTCGCTGTTGAGCGAGAAGTCACCGTCTCGGGTGTAGGCGATGTTGCCGTCGGGCTGGAGCACCTGGAAGAAGCCGCGACCGTTGACGGCCATGTCCAGGGCGTTGTCCGTCTGCTGGATATTGCCCTGCGTGTGCTGCTTCTCGGTGGCCACCACGCGAACGCCCGTGCCGACGTTCAGGCCGGTGGGCACCTCGTCCTGCTGGTTGTTCGCCGCGCCGACCTGACGGTAGTTCTGGTAGATCAGGTCCTCGAACACCGCCCGGTCACGCTTGAACCCGGTGGTATTGACGTTGGCGAGGTTGTTGGAAATCACCGACATGCGCGTCTGCTGCGCGTCCAGGCCGGTCTTGGCGGTCCAAAGTGCGGGTGTGGTCATGGTGTCTCTCCCCTAAATCCAATTAACCGAGGCGCATCAGGCGGTCGGCGGCTTCGCCGTTCTCGTCCGCCGTGCGAATCATTCGGCTTTGTGTCTCGAACATGCGGCCGTACTCGATCATGTTGACCATGGCCTCGACGGCATTGACGTTGCTGCCCTCGAGCACGCCACTGGCGATCTGCACGGCGGCATCGGCCTGCGGCTCCTCGGCGCCCTCGCGCAGCGAGAACCGGCCGTCCGGAGCCTTCTGCAGGTCCGCCTGGTCGGGGTTGACCAGCCGGATCCGATCGACCATCGCCGGGGCGTTGGTCTGACCGCCCACCGGGATGATGCTGATGCTGCCGTCGGCGTGAATATCGATCTTCTCGGCCGGCGGGATCGCGATCGGCCCCTCGTTGCCCATCACCGGATCGCCTTGCCCGGTCTGCAACTGGCCGTTGGCCGTCAGATGAAGGTCACCGCGCCGTGTGTAGGCCACCCGGCCATCCGGGGCCTCCACGGCGATAAAGCCCTCGCCCTTGACGGCAATGTCGAGATCCCGACCGGTGGTCATCAGGGGACCAGGCGAGAAATCGGCACCCTTGCCTTGCGCCTCGGTGTAGGCGCGCGATGCCTGCCCCGGGCCGTAGACCGGCAGCGCGGCAAAGGCATCGATGTCGGCCTTGAAGCCCTGGGTGTTCACGTTCGCCAAATTATTGGCGTTGGTGGCCTGGGCCCGTAATGTCTGCGAGGCACCGCTCATGGCGATATAAGCCAGACGATCCATCACAACACCTCCACGATTCACGAATCACAAGCGGGGAAAATGCCCCGTTGCCATGGGTAATGCAGGAGGTGTGCCAAGAGAAGAAAACTGGCGAAAGATGGCGCAATTGAATCACTTGCGGACAAAAAAAGGGCGGCCCGCAGGCCGCCCGGTGGAACGGTCACTCGCCGAAAGGATCAGCGAATGCCGATGATGGTGTCGCTCAAGGTCTTGTTGGCCTCGATCGCCCGCGAGTTGGCCTGGAAGTTCCGCTGCGCGGTGATCAGGTTGACCAACTCAGACGTCAGGTCGACGTTGGATGCCTCGAGCGCGCCGCCCTGGATCGCACCGAAGGTGCCCGTACCGGCCTCGCCCGCCAGCGGCTCACCTGAGTCGATCGACTCGATCCACTGGTTGTCGCCCACCTGCTTCAGACCTTGTGGGTTACGGAAATCAACCAAGGCGACCTTGCCCAGCGGGATGGACTCGCCATTGGTGTAGCTTGCGCGGATCAGGCCATCGGTACCCACCGAGATGCCAGTCAGCTGGCCGGTTGTGTTGCCGTCGGCTGACTGGTCGGCAACGTTGAACGGACCATTGTATTGAGTCGAGTCGGTGCGGAAGGTCATGTCGATACTGAGATCCCCCGCACCGGTGCCCAAATTCGCACCGGTCTCGGTCACGGTGACCGGATTGGCACTGGCCGTGTCAAACGAACCATCCGTGTTGAACGTGACCGTCTGCTGGGTCATGTCCGCTACCGGCTGATCATCGATCTGGTAGTAGACATCCCATTCGTTGGGATTCCCCGTTTTCACGAAATAACTCGTCAGCGTGTGCGGATTCCCCAAAGAATCATAAATCCGCTGCGAGTTCGCCTGATTGTAGGAATCTGGGTCGTCAGGGTCGAAGGTAGTCACCGGAGGGGTTTCTGCCCCTGCAGGCAAGTTGAGGGACAGACTGCCTTCCGTAGTCGCCTGCGGGGCACCGGCCGCGACCGGCAATTGCACCGGGCTGGATGTCGCCAACGAGGTCGATTGCAGGGTGCCATTTTCGTTGACCGGCAACGCCTTCAGGAACTCACCCGCCTGGTTCACGAGATAACCATTCTTGTTCACGCCCAGTGCGCCGGCCCGACTGAATACCGACTCCGAACTGTCCAGCGACGGCTGGAAGGCAAAGAACCCCTGACCGGAAATGGCGAGATCGAGTGAGTTGTCGGTGAACTCGAGGTTGCCCTGCGCGAACTGCTGGGTCACCGCCTGGTTGATGACACCCTGCCCCACGGCGGTCTTGCTGTTGCCGAACGCGCTGACCGCATAGATATCGCCGAACTCGGCCCGCGACTTCTTGAAGCCGGTGGACTTGGCGTTGGCAATGTTGTTGCTCGTCACGTTCAGGTCTTTCTGCGCGGCGTTCAGGCCGCTGATGGAGGTATTGAACGACATGCTGCGTCCTCCGGTTTAATTAATGATTTCAACGACATCCGATAGCTTCACCGACGACAAGCCGTCGAGATTCAGCTCCGGACCATTCTTGGTCACGCCCACGCTGCTGATCACCGCCCCGACGTAGGTCTGGGGCGCCTGCCCCTTGCCGTCCACCGTGGCCGTCGCGTTCACCTTGTAGTTGCCCTCGGGCGCCATCCGCCCGTCCTTCAGTCGGCCGTCCCAGGAAAAGGACGGTCGATCCGATCCATCCACCGGCACGTCGATGGACTTGACCACCTGCCCGCTGGCGTTCGTGATCTCGACACTCATCTTCGAGGCACCGGTGGGCACGTCGACCGCGCCCAGAATCCCCGATGGTGCCGTGCTGCCATCCGCCTGTTGCATGTGGTACATCTGAGCCGTATCGCCCTTGACCATGGCGGCCTTGCCGACCAGTGACGAGGCCTGCATCACCTGGTTGGACTGCACCGATTCCTGGAAGCCGGAGACAGTCTCGTTCAATTGGGTAATGCCCTCGAGCGAGGAGAACTGAGCCATCTGCGCGACGAACTGGGTGTTGTCCATCGGCTTCATCGGGTCCTGGTTCTGCATCTGCGTGGTCAGCAGCTTGAGAAAATCCGTCTGATCGAGATTCTGCTTGTTCTTGCTCTCACCCTCACTGCTCTTGCGCGCGGCAAGCCCGAGGTCGGCGTAGATGTCGCTGTTCACGGAACTGGTCATGTCATGCCCCTTGCCGGTTTTCGGCCTTCACGTTCCGGCCTTACTGGCTCTGGCCAAGCTGCAGCGTGCGCATCGCGAGCTGCTTGGTCGTGTCCATCACCTGGACGTTGGTCTGATAGGTACGCGAGGCCGACAGCATGTTGACCATCTCCTCGACCGGGTTGACGTTCGAGCTGTAGACGTACCCATTCTCGTCGGCCAGCGGGTTGCCCGGATCATGCTTCGGCGCCGGCTGCGCCTGCGACTCGGTGATGCCCACCACCTTCACACCGCGCCCGCCATTGGCTTCGAGCACGGTCTGAAAGACCGGCTGTCTTGCCTTGTAGGCCTCTTCCGGCGAGGAGGCATCGACGTTGGCATTCGCCAGGTTTGATGCGGTGGTGTTCAGGCGCGTCGACTGCGCCGCCATCGCGGAGGAGGAAATATTGAAAACGTCGTACAAGCTCATGCTTCACCTGCCTTGACTGAAAAGTGTAGTTCGCGGAAATCCGGCGCGGTCATCACTGGCCACTCAGGGCCTTCTTGATGCCGGAAACACGACTGTTGAGAAACGAAAGCGTCGTCTGGTAACCCACCGCGTCCTGGGTAAAGCCCACTCGCTCCTTGTCGAGATCGACCGTGTTGCCATCCAGGGCGGGCGCATCCGGCACCGAAAACCCCTCACGGATCCCCGACGTCACGCCGCCGCCACCGATCTGGCGCGGATCCTCGGTCTTGAGGCGCCCGGCGCTACCGGCAGACGAGGACTTGCTCTGCAACGCGGTCTCCATCGCCCGATCGAACGACATCGCGCGCGCCTTGTAGCCCGGGGTGTCGGCATTGGCGATGTTCTCCGCGCGCATCTTGAGGCTGCGCTCCTGGAGAATCAGGGCATCGTCGTGGATGCCAAGCAGGCGGTCATTGATGATCGACATGAAAAAACCCTCGACACAATGTCAGTGCCGAGGGCTTATGCGATAAGCGTGCCAGTTTTTGAAACCGAGGCTTGATAGAGGGTGCGGGGAGCACCCAAGGAACCCAACCGGGATCAGCTCTTGAGTCGGTAGGCGGTGCCGCCGGTGGGCAGACGCTCGGGGGTGAAACGGTCGGAGAGTTGGGTAAGCGACTCCGAGGCGCCGAGGATCAGGTAGCCGCCGGGCACCAGGGTATCGGCGATACGATCGATGATCTTCGCCTTGGTGTCCCGCGAGAAGTAGATGAGCACGTTGCGACAGAACACCAGGTCGTAGCGACGGGCTTCCGGGCGCAGCTCGAGCAGATTGCCGACCCGGAACTGGGTGCGACGGCTGATCTGGGGCGCGACCTTCCAGCCGTCGGTCGCCTTGACGAAAAATTGACGCTTGCGCTCCGGCGACAACCCCCGCCCGAGCGACAGGTCATCGAACACCCCCCGGCGGGCCTTCTCGACCACCGCCTCGGAGATATCGGTGCCGACGATCTCGAGGTTGAACGGCACCCGCTGTTCCTCGGCGATGATGCTGATCGAGAACGCCTCCTGGCCGGTCGAGCAGGCCGCCGACCAGACCCGGTAGGTGGCCTTCTTCGCTGCCACCGCCTCGGGAAAGAACTTCTTCTCCAGCGCGGCAAAGGGGTAGCCATCGCGGAACCAGAGGGTTTCGTTGGTGGTCATGGCATCGACCACGTCGCGCGCGAGCATGCGATCCCGACGCGACAGGAGCGTCTCGATCAGGGATTCGACCGTCGAGTAGCCCTTCGACCGGGCGACGCGCGACAAGCGGGTTTCCACCAGGTACTGCTTGTCGCGGCTCAGCAGGATCCCGCTGTGCTGCTCCAGGAACGCGCAGAACCGGTCGAAGGTTTCGGCCTTCATGCCGCGGCTCAAGCCTCGTCCACGGCGTGGTGCACCTCATGGCGGCGAAGGGCGTCACCCACGACCCGGGCAAGGTCATCCGGGTGGAACTTGGGAATGAAGCGATCGGCCCCCACCTGCTTGACCATCTTCTCGTTGAACACCCCACTGAGCGAGGAGTGCAGGATGACGTAGATCCCCTTGAGGGCCGAGTCCTGGCGAATCAGCGAGGTCAGCGTGTAACCGTCCATGGTGGGCATCTCAATGTCGGAGACGACCATGGCCAGCCGCTCGAGCTGCTCGGGCTGCTTTTCCTTCCAGCGGCGCAGCGTGTCGATCGCCTCCTGCCCGTTCTTGGTCACGACGGACTTCAGGTGCATCTGCTCAAGCGTGCTTTCCACCTGCTTGCGCGCGACCACCGAGTCGTCGACCACCAGCACCAGGTCCGAGCCCTTGGCAATCTCGCCGTACTCGCCGATCACGTCGTCGGAGACGGTATCGGCCACGCCAACGACGCGCGCGAAGATCTGCTCGACGTCGATGATCTCGACCAGCTGCTTGTCGATTCGCGCCACGGCTGTGAGGAAATTGGAGTTGTTGGTCCCGCTCGGCGGGGTCAGCACTTCCTTCCAGGAGAGGTTGACGATCCGATCGACCGAGTGCACCAAAAAGCCCTGCACGGCACGGTTGTACTCGGTGATGATGACGAAGGCGTTTTCCACCTGCTCGTCGGTCATGCGGCCCTTGCCGATCGCCTCCGACAGATCGATGACGGTGATGGTATGGCCACGCACATCGGCGATCCCGCGAATCGAGCTGTCCGAATGCGGCACGTCGGTCAGCTTGGGGCAACGGATTACCTCGCGGACCTTGAAGACGTTGATCCCGAACCGCTGATCGTTACCGAGGCCGAACACCAGCAATTCCAACCGGTTGCGACCGGCGAGCTGGGTGCGGGAATCGACGGATGACATCACGTTGCTTTTCACGGCTAGTCCTGTCCTGGTGACGCGGAATGTGGCGGGAACACGATTGGTGTTCGTTATTAAACCGGCGTATCGGCGCGACGGGCGCAATCTTTAGCGTCTCATCGCATCCCTTCCCACAACGGCGCTGGCTATCGCCGCACCAATATTGAAAAGGGGTAAGGGCATGGTAGCGCAGTCGACCACCGGTTGCCCCACGCAACCGCCCGGGCCTCCGGACGCGCGCCGGTTCATACGGCTGGCATGGTAAGTGCTTGCTACGTCGATGCAAGGCAAACCACAGCCCGAGGACGTAACGGTTTACAGATGAGTCGTCTTAACTCACACATCAAAGCAACCCGCCACGCCCGCGCCGCCAACCGGATGAGCGGCATGCTGTTGTCCGCCCTGCTCCTATTGGCGCCGACACTGCTCCAGGCGGCGCCGGGCGAGCCGCCGGAGACCGTCCAGGCCCAGGTCGGCCAGGCCATGGACGCGTTCCTCGCGGCCCAGGGCAGCGGGAACGACCGCCTGACGCTGCGCGCCGGGCGCCTCGACCCGCGGCTGCGCCTGGGGGTGTGCGATCAGGCGCTGGAAATCAACGAGGGCCGCCCACTGAATCTCAATCGGGGACGCCAGACGGTGAAGGTCAGTTGCCACGGCTCCTCGCCCTGGCGCATCTACGTCCCGGTCGAACTCACCCGGCGACAGCAGGCCGTCGTCGCGGCCCGGCCGTTGTCTGCCGGCGACGTGCTATCTGCCGAGGACCTCGACCTCGCCACCGTGGACGCCAATCGCGCGCGTCGGCAGTACTACACCGACCCCGCGGAACTTATCGGCATGGTGGCCACCCAACCGCTACAATCGGGTCAATTGGTCACCGCCCACAACCTCGGCATCAATGCCGTGGTCGAACGCGGCGACATCGTCGCCATCCAGATCGGCCGGGGCGGTTTCGTGGTGGGCTCGACTGGCGAGGTGCAGGGTCGCGCTGGCGTCGGCCAGCGGGTGAAGGTGAAGAACACCGGCTCGGGCAAGGTGATCGAGACGGTCGTGATCGACAGCCGCACCGTCGAGGCGATCGGCGGCTGACGCCACACCCCGTCACGACGAACGGGAAACGTACGAACCTCGCCCCGCAGACGTATTTCAGTCGGGGCTAAAGTTTTCCGCCCACCGGCCGATGTTCAAGGGCGAAGGCGATTTTACGTTAACCTAGACGCCTGCCAGCCCGGCCCGTGCCGCGGCGCGGACACATCGTCCGAGACAGGAAGGATCAAGCATCATGGCAAACGAAATCAACGGCTTTGGCCCGCGCAACCTGGGCCCGAACGGGTCAGTGGACTCGTCCCGCGGCCGGACCGAGGCCAAGGGCGAGAGCCAGCGAGCCTCCGGCAGCGCGACGAACGGCATCAAGGAGGATGACGCCGTGACGCTCTCCAGTGGGGCCTCCCAGCTCCAGGAAATGGGCCGCGCGATGGCCGAATCCGCCCCCTTTGACCAGGCCAAGGTCGATCGGATCAAGGATCTGATCAGCCAGGGCGAATACCAGATCGATTCCAGCCGCATCGCCGAGAAGCTGCGCCAGTTCGAGACCCTCTAAGGGCGCGGAACGCGGCGCCGGCGCGATGCCAGGAAATACACCCCGGCGGGCGTTCCCGACCGGGGTGCTTCTATTGGGCGTCCACAATTCGTATGCTCACGCTGCCATCCATGACAATCCGGCAGAAGCCCCAAGCAGGCACCCATCGATGACCCAGTTCGATTCCAGCAGCCCCGCCGACAACAGCCCCTCGACCAGCGACTGGCTCGCCGCGATGCTCGAGCCGGCGCAGGCCCTGCTCGACGAGCACGAGACCCTCGCCGGGCTGCTGCGCCGGCCGGAAACCCCGTCACTCGACGAGTTCGACGAGGTCTTCCGCCGGATCCGCGAGCACAACGAGAAGCTGGCCCATGCCGAACAGGCCCGGCTGGACTGGCTCGCCGCGCAGGGCGAGACCGACACGGACGCGGCACTCCAGCATGAAGACGGGCAGACACGGGCCCACTGGGAGCAACTCAAGGAGACGGCACGGCGGTTTCGCGACCTATCCGAAACCAACCTGATGGCCCTGCGGCGGATCGATCACTTCCTCGGCGAACGAATCGACTTTCTCACCCAGCGTGACGAGCCGGCCGGCTCGCTCTACACCGCCGGCGGCACCGAACGCAATACCGGTCGAGGCGGCCGCACCCTCGGTGACGCCTGATCGTCGGCGCCGGCACCCGGCACGCCCCGTCAGCCCGCCCGATCGAGCAACAGCGACCGACTTTCCCCGGCCCGCGTCTCGCGGCTGACCACGAATCGCTCGGGGAGCCGCAGGGACTCCGGCGCCCCGCCCTCGACGAACACCCGGGCATCCTCGGCAAGCCAGGGGGCCTCGGCCAGCGCGTCGAGCGCCTCCTGAAGCAATTCGGGCTGACGAAACGGCGGATCGAGGAACACCAGGTCGATCGGACCCTCGAACCTCTGGGGCGGTGACGACCACCAGTGACGGGCATTCATGGCCCAGATCGTGAAACGTTCCGCCGGGGCATCCAATCGAGCCAGGTTTTCCTCGAGCGACCGTGCCACGCGCGCCGAGCGTTCGACGAACCCCACCCAGGCGGCTCCACGGGACAACGCCTCGATCCCGAGCACACCACTGCCGGCGAACAGGTCGAGCACCCGCCAACCGGCGAGATCCTGACCCAGCCAGTTGAACAGCGTCTCGCGCACCCGGTCGGGGGTCGGGCGCAAATCGCGGGCCGGGGGGAAACGCAGGCGGCGCGAGCGCCACTCCCCACCGATGATGCGCACCTGCTCGCCGCGCGCCGGGCTTCTCCCCTTGGGGGTGCTGGGCATGAGGACACTCCTTGCGAATCGCGTAAACGTCGGGCGATCAAGGGCCCCTGAACCCCCGACCGGCAATGGCCGCATGATAAACTCCGTCGGCGCCATGCGGGCCAGTGCCAGTTCACGGCCACGCCACGCCGGGACGCCCCGGCAGTCATCCGCCGCGAACCCAGGTAGACAAGCAACGTCATGTTCGGATTTCTCAGACGCAAGAAGCGCAAGAACGACGCCACCGAGGGCCAGGACGAGGTCGACCAGCCCGCCGTCGAGACCTCGACCGGCGATGACGAGCCCACCCCGCCCGAGCCGGCCTCGGAACACGGCACCCCCGCCGAGCCGCCCCCGATCCACGAGGAACCGGCCGCCACGCCCGCCAACGACCTGACCGTCACGGAGCAGGACACGCGGCGCCAGAAATCCGACACCGCGTCATCCACCCCGAGCGAGCCCCCGGCGCCGCGCCCCGCACCGGAACAGTCCGGCTCGCTGTTCAGCCGGCTGGCGAAGACCCGCTCGGGCCTGACCGAAGGGCTGGGCGATCTCTTCCTCGGCAAGAAGCGAATCGACGACGACCTGCTCGAGGAGCTGGAAACGCGCCTGATCATGGCCGACGTCGGCCAAAAAACGACCGCGGCCCTGATCGACGAGCTGACCGACGAGGTCAGCCGCAAGCACGTCAACGACCCCGAACACCTGTTCGAGACCCTCTACCGCCTGATGATCGAACGCCTGGAGGCGGTGCAGCCCGACGAACCGCCGGCCCGTCGCCAGGCGGGTCGCCCGCACGTGATGGTGGTCTGCGGCATCAACGGCGGCGGCAAGACCACCAGCATCGGCAAGCTCGCGCATCGCTTCAAGGCCGAAGGCCGCGACGTGACCCTGGCCGCCGCGGATACCTTCCGCGCCGCCGCCGTCGAGCAGCTGATTCGCTGGGGCGAACGCAACGACGTCCGCGTGATCGGCGAACCGGGCCGTGGCGATCCGGCCTCGGTGGCCTTCGATGCCGTCAGCTCGGCCAAGGCGCGCGGCAGTGACATCCTGATCGTCGATACGGCCGGCCGCCTGCACACCCAGTCGGGCCTGATGGACGAACTGGGCAAGCTGATCCGCGTGATCGGCAAGGCTGAACCCGAGGCGCCGGACGAGGTGCTGCTGGTCATTGATGCCAGCATCGGGCAGAACGCGCTGGTCCAGGCACGCCAGTTCAATCAGGCCGTCAAGCTCACCGGGCTGATCGTCACCAAGCTCGACGGCACCGCCAAGGGCGGCATCGTCTTTGCCATCGCCGACGAACTCGGCCTGCCGATTCACTTCATCGGCGTTGGCGAGAAAGCCGAGGACCTGCGCCCCTTCGAGCCGCGTGCCTTTGTCGACGCGCTGCTCGACCGTCAAGCCGACTGAGCGCTTCGCCCTGAGCCGTGACCGCGAATGCGCCGACCAAACACCGAGCGGGCGAACCGAGAAAAGTGGAAGGAGCCGCGCCGTGACCGACCAGACAGAGCAAGCCGATTGCCGGGAAACGAACGAGGTGGCGACACCAACATCAAACGGCCCACGAGGTGCCCGCCGCCATGATTGAGTTCGCCAACGTTTCCCGTCGCTACGCCAACGGGCAGTTCGGCCTTCAGGACATCAGCTTTCGTCTGCCGGCCGGGCGCATGGCGTTCCTCACCGGTCATTCCGGCGCCGGCAAGTCGACCCTGCTACGACTGATCCCGGCACTTGACCGCCCCACCTCGGGCAAGGTGCTGATCGGCGGCTATGACTTGAACCGGATGGGGCGCCACCAGTACCCCAAGCTGCGCCGGCAGATCGGCGTGGTCTTCCAGGACCACCACCTGCTCGCCGACCGGCTCGTGTTCGACAACGTCGCCCTGCCCCTGCAGGTCTCGGGCTACCTCCCCGGCGACATTCGCCGCCGCGTCGACGCCGCGCTCGACAAGGTGGGACTGCTGGGCCGTCAACGAGCCCGGATCGAGGAGCTTTCCGGCGGTGAACAGCAGCGGGTCAACATCGCCCGCGCGCTGGTCAACCGGCCACGCATCCTGCTGGCCGACGAGCCGACCGGCAACCTCGACCCCGACCTGTCCCGTGACATCTTCGACCGCTTCTTCGAGTTCCACGCCGTGGGGGTCACCGTGCTGATCGCCAGTCACGACGTCGAGCTTCTCAAGCAATACCCGGTACCGCGCATCGCCCTCAACCAGGGCCGCATCAGCGCCTTCGAGGAGGCCGAGTCATGAGCGCGCCGGCCCACCACGAGACCCGTGGCACCCGCGAGAAGAGCCGCCACCCGCTGGCCGCCTGGCGTCGGCACCACCGCCAGTGCCTGCGGGGCGCACTGGCACGGCTGATCCGCCGCCCGGTGGGGGCCTGGGCCACCATCCTGGTGCTGGGCGTGGTGCTCAGCCTGCCCGCCCTGGTGATGACCCTGGGCCACCAGGTCGAGCGATTGGGCGCCATCTGGATGAGCGATGCCGCTCGCATGGATCTCTACCTCGCCCCGGGAACGGACGAGGCCGAGCGACAATCGCTGCGCGACTGGCTGGACAGACAGGCGACCGTGGCCGAACAGCGTGTCATCCCGCCCGAGGAGGGCCTCGAGACGCTGACCGAACGCCTGCACATGGATGGCTTGGAGGGTCTGGATTCGAATCCGCTGCCCTGGGTCATCGAACTGACCTTGAGCGACGCCCGCCCGGACACGCGCCTGGCGCTGGCCGAGGGGCTGCGCGAGCAGTCGGCCGTCGCCGAGTTCTCCTCCGGGGGCGAATGGATCGAACGCCTCGAGCAGATCCGCGCCTTCTTCGACGAACTCGGCTGGTGGCTCCTGATCCTGCTGGGGCTGACCGTGGTGTTCGTGGTCGGCAACACCCTGCGCCTCGAGCTGCACGAGCGTCGCCGCGAGATCGCCCTGATCGCCCTGATCGGTGGGACCGAGCGCTACATGCTGCGCCCCCTGCTCTACGACGGCACGCTGACGGGGTTGCTGGGCGGTCTTGTGGCAAGCGGCCTGGTCGCCCTGGCGGTCTCGGTGACCGCCGGCCCGATCGAGCGCTTTGCCGCCTCCTACGGCGCGGCGATCTCGCCGCAAATCGACCCGACGCTGGTGCTGCTACTGATGACCGCCGGGGCCCTGCTCGGGTGGCTGTCCGCGCAAGTCATCGGTCGCTTCTACATCGGCCGGCTGAGCACTCCATGATTTTTTTCGATTGGTGCATTAGTCTTTTCACTCTGAGCAGGGGCGAGGGGAACTTGTCCCGGGTTTAGCACTCTCATATCGCGAGTGCTAAAATACGGGTTCACGAGACGATTGGGATACTTGCAGCGAGGCGAGAACGACAGCATGCAGACAGCAAGCAACCAGATGATCGACAGCAAATCGCGGGGCCTGACCCCGTCAGCCGGCATGACCATGCCGGTCATGGGCGATTCGCTGTCGCAGTACCTCAACGAGGTGCGCCGTCTGCCCGTCATCTCCGTCGAGGAGGAACAGGCGCTGGGCCGGCGGCTGAAGGAAACCGGTGATATCGAGGCGGCACAGAAGCTCGTCCTCGGTCACCTGCGTTTCGTCGTGCATGTCGCCCGGGGCTACCGGGGCTACGGGCTGCCGCTGGCCGATCTGATCCAGGAAGGCAACATCGGCCTGATGAAGGCGGTCAAGCGCTTCGACCCGGACCAGAAGGTGCGCCTGGTGACCTTCGCGGTGCACTGGATCCGGGCCGAGATCCACGAGTACATCCTCAAGAACTGGCGCATCGTCAAGGTGGCCACCACCAAGGCGCAGCGCAAGCTGTTCTTCAAGATGCGCCAGATGAAGAACTCGATCGGCTGGCTCTCCAAGTCGGAGGCCGAGGCGGTCGCCGAGGAGCTCGACGTCCCCGAGCGCGAGGTCATGACCATGGAGGCGCGCCTCTACGGGCGCGACATGGGCCTCGACACCCCGGCCTACGACGGCTCGGAAGATGGCGACGGCCCGTCCTACGAGCAGATCCTGGTCGACCAGGACGCCCTGTCGGTCGAGGACATCGCCTCCCAGCGCGACGAGGACGACCGCGTCGAGGCGATGACCGCCGCGCTCTCGATGCTCGACGACCGCAGCCGGGATATCCTCTCCCGCCGCTGGCTCGACGAGCCCAAGGCCACCCTGCAGACCCTGGCCGACGAGTACGGCGTCTCGGCCGAGCGAATCCGCCAGATCGAGACGGCCGCCCTCAAGAAGCTGCGCACCGCCCTGCCCCAGCCGGCCTGATCCCGGTCCGGCCCATGCGGGCTGGAAACAGCCAGGCCAACAAACCGGCAAACAAAAAAGCCACCGCGGATCACCGCGGTGGCTTTTTTCGTGGCTGACCCAGCGCGCAATACGCGCGGGCGATCAACCGAAGAAGACGACGCTCAGGAAGCTCAGCCAGGAAAACACGATCAGGCCGACGATGAACGTGAACGCGAAATTGTCGAAGTTGAAGAAGTCTTTCATGTCTGGTTCCTCCCGTTGTTGGCCGTATCCTAAACCAGCCCCACGGCAATGTCACTAGTTGGGTTGGGGTTATTCCTCACCGGAACGCGGTGATTTCCCCGCCGTTTCTTGACGCGTTCGGCCTGCGCCCTCGGCGTCGGGCTCATCCGCCTCTTCGGTGGCCTGGTTGGTCGGAATCTTCGGATCGTCATCGTCCATGAGAATGCGATGCGCCGGCCCCTCCAGGTCCTCGTACTGGTTGTTCCGGATCGCCCAGAACGCGGCCCAGACCAGCCCGGCGACCACCAGCATGCTCAGCGGCACGAACAGAAACAGGACTTCCATCGCGTTACTCCGTCACGGTGTCGACGTAGCGAACGGCATCCGCCACCCCTCGACAAGAAGGCCCGCGCTTGGCGGGCCTTTCGTTCCGGCCCCGCGGGGCCGGCAATTGTCACCCGCCGTCAGCGGGGTTTCAAATCACGCTCACGGGGCCTTGATCAAGCAACCTGGGCCTGGCCGCTGGCCGCCCGCAGGGCGGCGATCCGCTCGTCGAGCGGCGGGTGCGACATGAACAGCCGACCGAACTTGCCACCCCGACCGAAGATGCCGAAGGCGGTCATCTGCGCCGGCATGTCCGACGGGCGATCGTAGTTGAGCTTGAGACGCTCGAGCGCGGCGATCATCTTCTCGCGACCGGCCAGGCGTGCTCCGGCGTCATCGGCCCGGAACTCGCGCTGACGGGAGAACCACATCACGATGGTGCTCGCGAGAATGCCGAAGACGATCTCGGCGACGATCGTGGTGACGAAAAAGCCGATGCCCGGCCCCTCCTCGTTCTTGAGGATCATGCGATCGACAAAGAAGCCCACGATGCGGGCGAAGAAGATCACGAAGGTGTTCACCACGCCCTGGATCAGGGTCAGCGTGATCATGTCGCCGTTGGCGATGTGACCGACCTCGTGGCCGAGCACCGCCTCTGCCTCGTCACGGGTCATGCTGGAAAGCAACCCGGTAGAGACGGCAACCAGCGCCTTGTTGCGGCTCGCGCCGGTGGCAAAGGCGTTGATCTCCGCCGACTCGTAGATGGCCACCTCGGGCATGCCGATACCGGCCTCGCGTGCCTGGCGCTGCACGGTCTCGACCAGCCAGCGCTCGCCCTCGGAGCGCGGGTTCTCGATCACCTGGGCGCCGACGCTCTTCTTTGCGATCCACTTGGACATCAGCAGCGAGATGATCGAGCCGCCGAAGCCGAATACCGCCGCCAGCACCAGCGTGGAGGTCAGGTTGATCGTGCCCGCCTGGTAATCCATCGTCCGGCCTAGACCGAAGACGCTGGAAATCACGAACCAGACGATCATCAGCACGACGATCACGGCCAGGTTGGTCAGCAGGAACAAGCCGATGCGTTTCATCTCTACCTCGGGTATGAGTGGTTGATCTTCTTCCGGTGTGCCTGGCTCGATGCGCGTTAACCCGCGCATCCGAGCCATTCGCCGGCAAACCGCGACTCGCGGTGCGAGACGCAGCCTACCCCAATCTGGGGTGCCACGGTGGGTTTTTCAAGCGATTTTCACAGCGCCGGGCTACTGGTTAGCCGGGCGTCGGGTCGAGCCCGGCAGAGGCGTGCCGATGCATCCGCCTCAACCGCCCGCCGCGGCAGCCGCCAGGGCATCCACGCGGGTCAGGCCGCGCGGCAGGCTGCGACCGCGGGCGGCCCGCTTGCCGCGATACAGGGCCAGGTCGGCGGGCTTGATGGTCATGGTGCGCGCCCCGGCGGTGACGCGCAGGCCGTCGTCCTCGCCGAGGGCCGCGACCGCCACGACCTGCGCACCGCTTTTCAGGGACACGAGCTTGTTGCCCTTGCCCTTGGCGAGCACCGGCAGTTCGTCGGCCTCCATGACCAGGACGTGCCCGTCGCTGGTGGCCACGGCCAGGTAGTCGAATGCCTTGCCCGGCAACACCGGCTGGCCCGGTGCCACGCCCTTTGGCAGGCTGAAGATCTGCTTGCCGGCCCGCTGGCGCCCGACGAGGTCGCCCATCGAGGTCACGAAACCGAACCCGGCCGGTGACCAGAGGAACACCCGCTGGTCGGACTCGCCCATCGCCAACGCGGTGAAACGCGCACCCGAGGGTGGCGTGACCCGGCCGGTGACCGGCTCGCCCTGCCCGCGCGCCGACGGAAGCGTGTGCGTGGCGAGCGTGTAGGCACGCCCCGTGTCGTCGAAGACCACGGTCGGCTGGGTCGACCGCCCGGCAATGTGGGCCTGGTAGCCGTCGCCCGACTTGTAGGACAGCGACTCGGGATCGACGTCGTGCCCCTTGGCCGCGCGGATCCAGCCATTCTGGCTCAACACCACGGTGACCGGCTCGGCGGTCATCAGGCGGGTCTCGTCGAGCGGCTGGGCCGATTCGCGCGTGACCAACCGCGAGCGGCGTGCATCGCCGTACTCCTTGGCATCGGCGACCAGCTCGTCGCGCATCAGGGCACGCAGGGCCGACTCGTCGGCCAACAGCGTGCGGATGCCGTCGGCCTCCTCGGCGAGCTCGGCCTGCTCCTTCTTGACCGCGATCTCCTCGATCTTGGCCAGCTGGCGCAGGCGGATTTCCAGGATCGAGTCGGCCTGCAGCTCGGTCAGCTCGAAGCGGGCGATCAGCTCGGCCTTGGGATCCTCGGCCTCGCGGATGATCGCGATCACCTCGTCGATGTTGAGAAAGGCGATCAACAGGCCGGCGAGTACCTCGAGACGGCGCTCGATCTTGGCCAGCCGCCATTCCAGCCGCCGGCGCAGGGTCGTCTGACGGAACGCGAGCCACTCGGTCAGCATCTCCTTGAGGTTGAGCACCCGCGGCCGACCGTCGGCCGTGATCACGTTCATGTTGATCCGGTAGCTCTTCTCCAGATCCGTGGTCGCGAACAGGTGCGCCATGAGCGCCTCGATGTCGACCTGGCGACTTCTGGGCACGATCACCAGCCGCGTGGGCGACTCGTGGTCGGACTCGTCGCGCAGATCCGTGACCAGCGGCAGTTTCTTGGCGTGCATCTGCCCGGCGATCTGCTCGAGCACCTTCGAGCCCGACACCTGGAACGGCAGCGCGGTGACCACGATCTGGCCGTTTTCCATCTCGTAGCGGGCCCGCTGGCGCACGTTGCCGGTGCCGGTCTCGTACATCCGGCGGATGTCCTCGGGCGGCGTGATGATCTCGCCCTCGGTGGGAAAGTCCGGTCCCTTGACGTGCTTGCACAGGGTCGCGACCTCGGCCTCCGGGTTCTTGATCAAGGCCACGCAGGCATCGACCACCTCCTTGAGGTTGTGCGGCGGGATGTCGGTGGACAGACCCACGGCGATGCCGGTTGAACCGTTCAGCAGCACGTTGGGCAGGCGCGCGGGCAGCAGGGCCGGCTCCTTGAGCGAGCCGTCAAAGTTGTCGACCCAGTCGACCGTGCCCTGGTCGGCCTCGGCCAGCAGCGTCTGGGCGTAGCGGGTCAGGCGCGATTCGGTGTAGCGCATCGCCGCGAAGGATTTCGGGTCGTCCGGGGAGCCGAAGTTGCCCTGCCCGTCGATCAGCGGGTAGCGGTAGGAGAACGGCTGGGCCATCAGCACCATGGCCTCGTAGCAGGCCGAATCCCCGTGCGGGTGGTACTTGCCGAGCACGTCACCCACGGTGCGGGCGGACTTCTTGTGCTTGGCCAGCGCCGAGAGCCCCAGCTCGCTCATCGCGTAGACGATGCGTCGCTGCACCGGCTTCAAGCCGTCGGCGACGTGCGGCAGCGCCCGGTCGAGGATGACGTACATGGCGTAGTTGAGGTACGCCTTTTCCGTGAAGGCGCCGATCGACTGGCGCTCGTATTCGTTGTGGCTCGGGTCTTCGAACATGCGGGTCCCTATGTGTTCCTCTGCGTGCCGGATCGTGCCGTCCCGATCGTCAACCGGCAGGTCGTCGGGCGCGCGGTGTCGCCCGATACAATGCCACCACTCCCGCGATCGAGAACAGGGTCGGCGGCAGAATCGTGCTCAGGATCGGGGAGATATCGTAGGCCGGCGCCAGTGCCGAGACGATCTGGGTGAGCGTCATGTAGGCCACGCCCAGCAGGATGGCGATGAACAGCCAGCGCCCGGCCGAGCCGCCGCGCTGGGCGACGAAGACGAACGGCAGGGTCACCAGCAGCATCGCCAGCACCGAGATCGGCTGGACCACGCGTGACCACATGGCCGTGGCGTAGACCGAGGCATCCAGCTGGTTTCGCTCGAGATAACCGACGTAGTCGGCCAGCTGCGCGACGTTCATGTAGCGCGGATTGAGCGCGGCGATCTCGAGTATCTCGCGGTCGAACAGGCGCTGTTCGATCGCGGTGTGCCGCTCGACACGCACGGCCGAGGCCGGATCGTCGATCGGCAGGCGCGTGTCGATGACGTCCTCGAGCCGCCAGCGATCGTCACCCAGGCTCTCGGCGCGGCCGGCCTCGATCACCCGCTTCGGACGGCTGTCCGCGCCCAGCTCGAACACCCGCAACCCGAGCAGTTGGCCGTCGACCAGCGCGCGCTCCACGTTCACGATCCGGTCGCCCTCGCGCAGCCAGAAACCACTGGCCAGATCGGTGCTCACCTCGCTCTCGGTGGCCGCCGCGCGCATCTGGTTGGCCTCGGCCTGCCCCCAGGCGCCGATGGTCTCGCCCATGGTGGTGCCCAGCGCGGCGAGGATGACCCCGGCGATCAGTACCGGCCGGGCCAGGCGCAACAGCGACATGCCGGTCGCCCGCATCACCGTCAGCTCCGAGTGGGCCGCCAGCGCGCCGAGGCTCAACAACCCGCCGACCAGCACCGTCACCGGAAACAGCTCGTAGAGATACCCCGGGGTGCTCAAGACGACGAACTGCAACGCCTGAATGGTGGTATAGCCCGGCCCGATCTTGCTGAACTCGTCGATCATGCCGAACACGAGGATCAGCACGCCGAAGGCCGCGGAGGCCGCCAGCCCGCCGGTCACGACACTGCGGATCAGGTAGCGATCAAGCGTATTCACGGCGTCCCTTCCACAAGCTGCGCAATCGTCCCCAGCCGCCACGCGCCGACCAGAACAGCACGCCCCACAAGAGCAGGAACCCGCCATGGGCCAGCACCACGGCGCCGGCCAGGCCGTAGTGGTTGGCCTCGATGCCGTCGGAAACCAGCGGCACGACGTTGAAGTACAGGGCGTAGATCAAGAAGGCCCAGAACAGGCGGCCGTAACGACCGCTGCGCGGCGGCGCCTGCGCCAGCGGGATCGCGATCAGCACCAGCACCAGGGCGATGATGCCCTGCGACAGGCGCTCGAACAGCTCGGCGTGGTCGTTCGGGTTGCCCGAGGCCCACAATTCGCCGGACGAACGCACCCGGACCTGCCCGCCATCGGCCTCCGTCTGGCCCGGCAGGCGCATCAGGTGGCGCTCGTAATCGAGCCGATTCCAATCGGCCGCCCCGACCGTACCGCCGATGCGTCGGCCGTCCTCGAGGGCGATGTAGCGCTGGCCATCCTCCTCGACCATCACGCCCGACGGCGCGCTCTCGACCGCGATCGAGCCATCCTCGGCACGATCGAACAGGAAGATGCGCTGGTAGCCGCCGTTTTCGGACGCGCCCACGTAGGCGACCAGCCGGCCCTCGTTGGCCTCGATGAAGCGGCCGACCGGCACCTGCTGGCCGATGTAGTCCGATTGCGCGCCCTCGACCATCCGGTCGCGCGCCTGTTCGGCCATGGGCCAACCGAACAACGAAATCCAGGCGGTCAGCAACGCCAGCGGAATCCCCAGCGGCAAAAGCGACCCGGTGATCCGCCACAGACCGAAACCGCTCGAACGCATGATCGTCTGCTCACTGTCGCGGTTGAGCCGCCCGAGCGCGAACATCAGGCCGATGAACGTCGCCACCGGGACGACGTACATCAGCATCTTGACCAGGTTGAACCCAAGCAGGTTGGGCACCAGCGCGGCCGGCAACGTGCCGTCGGCGGCAAGCGAGAGCGCGCGAGCCAACAGGTTGGTGGCCATGATCAGCATCAGCACGGTGGTCACCGCGCCGATGGAAATCAGCGCCTCGCGGCGCAGGTATCCGGCAAGCCGCACGCCGTCAGTCGGCCAGGTTGCGGGCGATCAGCCCGTAGCGCAGCCGGTCGCCGAAGGCCTCGGCCCCTTCCGGCAGGCGCAGGCGTACCCGCCAGCCGCCGCCCGGCGCCTCATCCAACGGCTCGCCCTCCAGCGTCTGCATCTCGGCGAGCTGGTCGACCCGGTTGCCGTCGGGGAGCAGGAACGTGACCTGGTCGCCGACCCGGAGCTTGTTCTTGACCTCGACCCGGGCCCAGTCGCCCTCGATCTCGCTGATCTCGCCGACGAACTGCTGCTGACGGCTCTTGGAGACGCCCTCGATGTAGTTCTGGTATTCCTGCGTGTGGTGGCGCTTGTAGAAGCCGTCGGTGTAACCGCGGTTGGCGAGGTTGTCGAGATCGGCAATCAGCTCCTCGTTGAACGGTCGCCCGGCCATGGCATCGTCGATCGCCTGGCGGTAGACCTGCGCGGTGCGGGCGACGTAGTAGTGCGACTTGGTGCGCCCCTCGATCTTGAGGCAGTCGACGCCGATGTCGACCAGCGCCTGGACGTGCTCGACGGCGCGCAGGTCGCGCGAGTTGAGGATGTAGGTACCGTGCTCGTCTTCCTCGATCGGCATCTGCTCGCCGGGGCGGCTCTTCTCCTCGAGGAGATACACCTGGTCGGCGAGCGGATGGCGTTCCTGATCGCCCATCGCGCCATCCCGCATCGGGTTGGCCGCGTTGAGCGCGTCCAGCGAGATGGGCTTTTCCTGGGGTTGCTCGGACGCCGGCTCCGGACGCACCACGCCGGAGATATCCTCGGCGGCGTTCTGCGGCGTGTATTCCCAGCGACAGGCATTGGTGCAGGTGCCCTGGTTCGGGTCGCGGTGGTTGAAGTAGCCCGACAGCAGGCAGCGCCCCGAGTAGGCGATGCATAGCGCGCCGTGGACGAACACCTCGAGCTCCATGGTCGGGCACTTTTCGCGGATCTCGCGGATCTCGTCCAGCGACAGTTCGCGCGAGAGGATCACGCGGGTCACGCCCACCGACTCCCAGAACTTCACCGTGGCCCAGTTGACCGTGTTGGCCTGCACCGACAGGTGGATGGGCATCTCGGGGAAGGCCTCGCGCACCATCATGATCAGGCCGGGGTCGGCCATGATGAAGGCATCCGGCTTCATCGCGACGATGGGCTCCATGTCGCGGATGAAGGTCTTCAATTTGCTGTTGTGCGGCGAGAGATTGACCGTGACGAAGAACTGCTTACCCGCGGCGTGCGCCTCCTCGATGCCGATGCGCAGGTTGTCCTCGAGGAAGTCGTTGTTGCGCGCGCGTAGGGAATAGCGCGGCAGGCCGGCGTAGACGGCATCGGCGCCGTAGGCGAAGGCATAGCGCATCGACTTGAGCGTGCCCGCCGGGGAAAGCAGCTCGGGCGTCTTGCGGGTGGTGCCGTTGGGGGAGGCCTGGGGCATGCCCTGAGTCATAAGAAGGTGGCTCCGGATCGATCGGGTGCGTGTGTGGCGCGCGATTCTAACAGGTTGACCGACAAGGCCCGGCGGGATTCCCCGCCACGAGGTCAATTCCCGGGGCTCAATCAGTAGAGCGTGCGGGCCTGGCGCTCGTCGAGCCCGTCATCGTAGACCGCCGCCTCGATGCCGGAGTCGGGCACCCCGGCGAGCATCTCGCCGGCACTCGGCGTCCGTGCGGCCAGCGTCCGGCTGTCCGGGTCCCAGAGACCCGCGCGCAGCAACGCCCGGGCGCACTGGAAGTAGACCGTCTCGATCTCGACCACGATGACGCACTGCGGCGGCTTGCCCTTCATGGCGGTCCGCTCGAGCAGGGTCGGGTCGGTGGTGATCCGCGCCCGACCGTTGACGCGCAGCGTCTCGTTCTTGCCGGGCACCAGGAACAAAAGCCCGATGCGCGGATCCTCGACCAGGTTGCGCAGACTGTCGATGCGGTTGTTGCCGCGGCGTTCGGGCAGCGCGATGCGCCGCTCGTCGAGCACCTCGACAAAGCCGGCCGGGTCACCGCGCGGCGAGCAGTCCAGCCCGCCGGCCCCGTGGGTGGCCAGAACAAAGAACGGCGAGGCCTCGATCAGCCGGCGGTAGACCGGCACGAGGCGGTCGACCTCCTTCTTGATCGCCGCCTCGCCGGGCGTGTCGAACAGGGACTCGAGTTCGTCGAGCGAGCGGATCTGATGCGGGTCCAAAACGGTTTCCTCGGGACTCTCAAGCGTGCCCCAAGGATACGGCAAAACCCGGCACGACGACCGTCAGCGCATCGATTCGATCGACTGCGTGCGTACGAACACCTCGGGCTTGATCACCGCGTAGCCCTGCTGCTGGTAATGGACCAGGTCGGTGAAGGCCGACGGCACCAGGGTAATGAAGTCCTGGAAGTCCTCGCGGTCGTAGTCGTAGTCCTCGGCGGCCAGACCGCAGACGTGGAAATCCACCCCGAGGTTGGCGTAGTAGCGCATGCGGGCGACCGCGTCCTCGTACTTCGCCTCGTTCTTCTTGGCCACGGTGACGATCTCGGTGCCGTGGATGATCACCACGATCTCCATGTCGAGCATCGGGTCCATGTTGTACGGACTGGCCTGCAGCGGGTTGATCAGCGAGCGCACCCAGTACAGGGCGGCGTTGATCTTGGCCGGATCGTCGAGGTAGAAGTCGTAGACCACCCTCGGCGGCTCGTAGTCGGGCGTGGCGACCTTGGCCTGCGCCCAGGCCGAGGAGGCGCCCAGCAGGGACCCGACCGAGGCGAACCCAAACAGGGCGAACCACAACAGGAAGGCCGGCACCGCGAGTGTCCGGGCGGGAAGGATCTGGCGTTTCATGGCGACCACCTCTCGTCGTTGCGCTAAGCGCGCCCGAATGAGCGCCGGCGACGCATCGCGGCGGCCAATCGGGCCGAGGGAGACTGCCGCTCCCTCAAGTCAAGAGTAGGCCATCAATCACCTCGCGTTGCTGGGAAAACAACGCCTTGCGATTCGTTCGCCGGCTTTCAATCCTCGCGACGGGCGCAGGCGGGGGTGTCGTCGGGGCACTCGACCGCTTTCGCCACCCGGTCGACGAACTCGCCCACCTCATCCGGGCTCAGGACCGACAGCATCCGGCTCATGATCGAGGGCTCGATCGGGGCGAAGCTCGACCGGCCGTCCGCCAGCGTCACCCATACGCCCGCGGAAATGGCGGCCTCTGCCCGGCCGTCACGAAACAACTCGGCCTCGGCCGCCTGCGTTTCCTCCTCGTACCAGCCCTCGATCCGGTCGACCAGCTCATCGCTGATGTCATCGGGAATCGAGATGGTCGTGGCCTCCTCGGCCATCGGGTCGCGCGAGACGGAGACCGACAGCCCCTCGGCCTCGAGCCGCTTGACGAATCCCGCGCCGCGATCCGGCGTCAGAAACGTGAACTCGTACATGCCTCCCTCCTGCTTGTCGCTTGCCTCGCCACGAGCGACGAGACCCTTTTGCTATCCTAACGGGCCTTCATTCAGCAACGCCAACCGGAGCCGTCCATGACGTTCTCGCGCGCCTTCCCCGCCCATCGCCCGCGCCGCATGCGCCGTGACGCCTTCAGCCGCCGGCTGATGCAGGAGCACACGGTCTCGAGCAACGACCTGATCCTGCCGGTGTTCGTGCTCGAGGACCCGAACGGGCGGGAGCCGGTGGAGTCGATGCCCGGCGTCGAGCGCCTCGGGATCGAGAACCTGTCGCGGCTGGCCGAGCAGGCGCTGGAGCTGGGTATCCCGGTGCTCGCGCTGTTCCCGGTCACCCCACCGGAGGCGAAATCCGAACAGGCCGAGGCGGCCTTCGACCCGGACGGGCTGGTCCAGCGCACCGTGCGGGCACTCAAGGAACGCTTTCCCGAACTCGGCATCATGACCGACGTGGCGCTCGACCCCTACACCACCCACGGCCAGGACGGCATCATCGACGCGACCGGCTACGTGCTCAACGACGAGACCGTCGAGGTGCTGGTTCGCCAGGCCGAATCCCACGCCGCGGCCGGTGCCGACATCGTCGCGCCCTCGGACATGATGGACGGGCGCATCGGCGCGATCCGCGCGAACCTCGAGGCCAAGGGCCACATCCATACCCGCATCATGGCCTACAGCGCGAAGTACGCCTCCGCCTTCTACGGCCCGTTCCGCGACGCCGTCGGCTCGGCGGCGAACCTGGGCAAGGCCGACAAGACCACCTACCAGATGGATCCGGCCAACGGCAACGAGGCCTTGCACGAAGTGGCCGCGGATCTCGCCGAGGGCGCGGACATGGTAATGGTCAAGCCGGGCATGCCGTACCTGGACGTCATCTCCCGGGTGAAACAGGAACTCAAGGCCCCAACCTTCGCCTACCACGTCTCCGGCGAGTACGCGATGCTCAAGGCCGCCGCCGAGCGCGGCTGGCTCGACTGGGACAAGTGCATCATGGAAACCCTGGTCGGCTTCAAGCGCGCCGGCGCCGACGGCGTACTCACCTACGCGGCCATGGACATCGCCCGCCAGCTCAAATAACGGTCGGGGTTCGGCCACGGCGTCCGGCCAGTCGCCCGATTTGCCGGTCATGCCACCGACCGAAGGCGGTGATCGCCACCAGCGCACCCAGCAGGGCAAAGGCCATGTCCGACTGGGCATCCCAGGGATCGCCCTGCGTGCCGAGAAACTCGACCGCCCCGCCCCCGGCGACCACGGCCACGCCCCACTCGATCAGCTCGTAGACGGCGCTCACCGTCACCGCCACGCAGATCGCGAGAAAACCGACCATCCAGGTGCCACGGGCAAACCGGCCGCGAATCAGGATTTCACGGGCCAGCAAGGCCGGCACCACCCCCTGAAACACATGCCCGATCTTGTCGTAGGGATTGCGGGCAAGGTCGAGCCAGGCCTGGATCTCGAAGCCCAACGGCACGCGGGCATAGGTGTAGGCCCCGCCGTAGATCAACACCAGGGCGTGCAGGAAAATCAGCACGTAGAGCAGCGCGGTAAGCGGGAATTGCCGGCGGGTGAACCACAGGATCGGCAGCGCGATCACCGCCGGGGCGACTTCAAGCACCCAGGTAGCGCGATCGTGGGGATCGATGCCCGAGAGCAGCAAGGCGACGAACACCAGCACGGTGCCGCCCGTCAGCAGCCACCGCCTGCTCTCCGCCATCATCACACGCCCTCTCCTGTTGCCAGCGACACGCTGCCCGCCGCGTCCATCGCCCAGAACGGGTTATGGGCCACCTCCCAGAGATGCCCGTCCGGGTCGGCAACGTACCCCGAGTAGCCGCCCCAGAATGTCTCCTGCGCGGGCTTGACGACCCGCCCACCGGCCCGTTCGGCCTCGGCCAGCACGTGATCGACCTCGTCTCGCCGGCGCACGTTGTGTGCCAGGGAAAACCCGGCAAAGCCGCTGCCCTGGGACGGGACCCCGGCATCGGCGGCGAGTGCCTCGCGTGGATAGAGCGCCAGCACCATGCCGTTGAGCTGGAAGAACACCACCGACTCGGCCGCCTGACCGACCGACCAGCCCAGCCCCGTCTCGTAGAAGGCCCGCGAGCGGGCCAGGTCGGCCACCCCCAGGGTGATCACGCTCAACCGCTGTTCCATGCCCGCCCTCCCGATCGTTGGTGGCTAACGCGTCCCGGACGAACGCTCGCGGATCGCGCCGAGGATCAGTTTCGCCAGATTGCGATCGACCAGGGGCTTGTGCTCCGGGGCGATGCGCGAGGCCCGCATGGCCTGGCGGCCGATGCGCAGCGAATACAACGCCACGGCCACGCCCTGGCCGGCCCGGGCGCCGAGGTTGACCATCAGGTTGGCGGCCCAGCCCTCGCTGGCCGAATCGAGAACGGTCTCGGTGGCCGAGGCGAAGGCCATGTTCTGCAGGATCATCCGGTAGAGGCGCCAGCGGGCCGGGAAGGAGAGCGTCAACCCGTAGATGCCGGCAATGGCATTGACCATCCGCGCGTTGCGCCAGGCCACCAGCAGCAGGTCGAGCGCGGGATAGGGGCTGGCGGCAATGAACAGGCCGGTACGCACCACTTCGCGATGGATCAGCGCCCGGGCCCGGGCATCCTGCTCGGCGTAACCCCGCTCGAGGGCCACCACCAGCTCGGTGGCGTGGCTGCCGGCATCGATGCCGAGCAGGTTTTCCTCGAAGGTCCGCCGTTGCGGGTTGTCGGCGAGCAGGTGCTCGGCCGCCTCGCGCAGCTCGACCACCGACTGGCCCATCTCGCCCTCGCGCTCGGCCTCGGCCAGCCGGCGGTTGAGGTGGGTGATCGCATCGATGTGATGCCGCTGGCGCCAGGCCCGCCAGATCAGGGCCAGACCGGCCCCGCCGACGCCCACGCCGATGGCGAAGATCACCCAGCCCAGGGCCGGGTGCGTGGCGTGCGCCCACCAGATTGCCTGCAGCCAGTTGATGGTGATCCAGGTGATCGCCACCACGCCCAGCAGGGTCGCCACCCAGGGAACACCGCGGCGCGGTTCGATCAGGTCGGCGACGTCCTCGGACGATTCCTCGTCGTACAGCGCCTCGGTATCGACATCGGGCACCGAGTCGCCCTGCGCGTGGATGCGGGTGGCCAGATGGCCGCCGCGCGGTGGTTGCTCGTCGTTCATTGCAGGCCCTTAGGGGTAAATGGCGTCATGGATCAGGACTCGCCGATCAGGAAGTCGAGCAGGGCATCGACCCGACGGCCGGGGAAGGCCCGGGCCCGATCCAGCCCGGCCGGCGGCGCCAGCGTCGGCAGGTCGTCGATGGCAAGATCCAGGTCATGCGGCATCTGCTCGGGGATGGTCGGCGGGGTAAAGGCGATCTTCTGCCGCGAGCTCTTCTCGGTACCCACCAGCATGGGGCGACCGCGGGCATCCTCGCGCGGCTGGGCGGCGGTCACCGCCGAGACGGCGAACAGGCGCAGCTCGATGTCCTTGCCGGCCAGCCGCTGGGTCAGCTCGAACAGATAACTGTCGAGCAGGCGGGTGAGACGGGCCTGATCGGCGGGCAGCAGGTGATCGATCTGCGTGGCGACGATCGCCACCCGGCGAATGCGGCGCGTGAACAGGTTGCCCAGCCAGTGCCCCTCGCGGTAGCGGAACGGCTCGAGGATCGATTCCAGCGCCGCGCGCATGTCCGCCAGCGCCGACCGGCCGCTGCGCAGCGCGCCGAGCAGGTCGACCAGGATGACCTGCGCATCCAGCCGACCGAAGTGCGATTCGAAGAATGGCCGCGCGATCCGGTCGCGGTAATAGGCGAAATGGCGCTGACAGACCTTGCCCCAGGAGCCCTCGGGATAGTCCTCCGAGGGCTCCGCCACCACGCTCGGCAGTGGCAGGAATGGCATGGCGTCCGGGTCGAAGCCCTCGCCCGGCATCAGCCAGCGCCCGGGGAGGTTGCGTGACAGGCGATGCGGCGGCAGCCGGCTGTCGGCCAGCATCATCGACCAGCGCCCGGCAAGTGACGCCAGCTGCTCGGGGTCGACCGGCGCGGCCGGATCGATCGCCTGCAAGTCCTCGAGCAGCCCCGGGGCGATCGCCCGGCGCGGACTGCGTGCCAGCCAGTCGGTCCAGTGGGCGCTGTACTCGGCAAACGACCAGTCGAGCAGGGAGAGATCGAGCAGCCATTCGCCCGGGTAGTCGAACAGCTCCAGGCAGCGGCGTCGCGGCCGCAACGAGTACCAGCGCCGATCGTAGTCCAGGGTCAGTCGGGCGATCGACCAGTCGCGGGTCGACTCGGGCCAGCTCGGTGGCTGGCCGGTCAACGCGGTCAAGGCGTGGTCGTAGTCGAAGGCGCGCTCGATCTCGCGGTGCCAGCGACCGTGACGGATGGCGGCAAGCCCCGCCTGCTCGGCGAGCGCGCCGCGACGGGCATTCTCCAGGTGATTGATAATGGCCGTGATCAGGGTCGACTTGCCGGCCCCCGACAGGCCGGTGATGCCGATGCGCGTGACCGGGCAGCCGGCGAGCGTTCGGGATTGCCGCTGCTCGTCGCTCATGAAGAGATCAACCGAAAACGTGGAGGCCGGGGTGTCATGGCTCATCACCTGTCGCGCGTTGCATTCGAGGCCATCGCCCGGGGATCCCCGGCGACGACGGCGGTAGCACGATGGTAGACGAGCCGGTCAAGGCCCCAAAGCGCCATGAGCGAGCCATCCCGCGCACGGCACCCGACGATCAAGCCCTTGAGGTCGGCCTCGCGAACACCGAGGGAAGGTGCTGAGCGTGCCGGACTGGCGGACGGCGGCGGGGTGCAGTAAAATGGGACCAATCCAGTTCGGTATTAGTCCCGACTAACTTTCCGGCGGCGAATCAGCGACGCTTCGCCCCGCCGGCACCGTATCGACCCTGACTAGGCGGCGATCACCCCATGTCCAATCCCCACGCCCAGCTGCTGCGCATGGTCACCACCGCGTCGGTGACACTGGCCCTGACACTGATCGCGCTCAAGCTCGCGGCGAGCATCACCACCAATTCGGTGAGCCTGCTGGCCTCGCTGATCGACTCGACCATGGACCTACTCGCCTCGCTGGTCACGCTGGTGGCGGTACGGATCGCCCTGCAACCGCCCGACGAGGACCATCGTTACGGGCACGGCAAGGCCGAGCCGCTCGCCGCGCTGGCCCAGGCGACCTTCATCGCCGGTTCGGGCGTCTTCCTGATGATCCAGGCGTTGCAGCGCCTGATCCGACCGCAGGAGCTTTCCGCGATCGACTGGGGCGTGGGCGTGATGATCTTCTCGATGGTCGCCACCCTCGCGCTGGTGAGCTTCCAGCGCTACGTGATCGCCAAGACCCGCTCGCCGGCGATCAAGGCGGACGCGGCGCACTACACCATGGACTTCCTGGTCAACGCCTCGACCATCGCCGTGCTGATCCTTGCCGGCTACGGCGTGGTGTGGCTCGACCCGGCGTTCGCCGCCGCGGTGGGCGTGTTCGTCCTCTACAGCGCCTGGAAGCTTGGCCGCGAGTCGCTCGACCAGCTGATGGACCGCGAGGTGCTCGACGGCACCGAGATGCGGGTGGCCCAGATCGCCACCGCGCACCCGTCGGTGCACGCGGTCGACCAGATCCGCACCCGGCTGGCCGGGCGCACCATGATCATCCAGCTGTACCTCTACCTCGACAATCACATCGATCTCAATCGCGCCCACCAGATCGGGGACGAGGTCGAGGCCCGGCTGCTGCGCACCTTCCCGGGTGCCGACGTGATGATCCACGAGGAACCCGTCTCGGCCTGGGAGCCGGGACGCGGCCCCTCGCCCATGCGCATCGAACCCCTGACCACGCGCCGCCCGCGCGCCGGCCAGTGCGAGACCTGTCGCGATCTCACCGATACCCGCCCCAGCCTCTGGCGCCGCCTGCCGCTGATCAACCGCCTGGTCCGCGGCCCGCTCTGATCACCCGGCAGCGAGTCGCCTGACTAGGGAAACTCTGCACGAATGCCATACCGCTCTGCGTGCCTTGAGCCGGGCAGGTGCAAGGCGCTCGTCCGCCGCGGAAGAGTCATTCTCTTTCCAAGGACGACAACGCAGCAGATGCCCGGCTCAAGGCGCGCCCTGCGGGGCCTGGCGAGTCGCCCGTGCTCGGCGTTGCGATGTCTTGACGTGGCCACCGGCACGCCGGCGACATCGCGCCTTGATCACGAACGACTCGCCAGGCCAGAGCGGCATGGCATTCGTGCAGAGTTTCCCTAGCAGCCCAACGAAAAAGGCCGGCATCGTGCCGGCCTTTCTGCGTGGGTCACCCCATACCGCCTCAGGTCTTGAAGCGGTTGACCAGCCCGTCGAGATTCGACGACAGCCGGGTGAGATCGCCACCGGCGGTGGACACCTGCTGTGAGGCATCGTCGAGCTCCTCGCTCTTGGCACGGATGCGCTCGAGGTTGCGGTTGACCTCCTCGACGGTGGCCGACTGCTCCTCGGCGGCGGTGGCGATCTGCATGGTCATCTCGTTGATGTGATTGACGTGGCGCACCACCGCCCCGAGGGACTCGTCGGTCTCGTTGACCGCCTCGAGCGTCGCCTCGCCCTGCGACTGGCTGACCTCCATCGCCTCGACCGTCTCGTGCGCCCGGTCGCGCAGCCCGTCGATGATGCCCTTGATCTCCTCGGTCGACTGCTGCGTGCGGCTGGCCAGGTTGCGCACCTCCTCGGCGACCACCGCGAAGCCCCGACCCTGCTCGCCGGCGCGGGCGGCCTCGATTGCCGCATTCAGCGCCAGGAGGTTGGTCTGCTCGGCGACCCCCTGGATCACGTCGAGCACCTTGCCGATGTCCTTGGTCTGCGACTCGAGCTCGCCGATCGACTCGGCGGTATTGCGCATCGAGCCCATCAGCTCGTGGACCGTATCCATCGAGCGCTTGAGTGCCTGTTGGCCGTTGTGCGTGACCTCCTCGGTCTCGTTCGAGGCACTGGCCGTCTGGTTGGTGTTCTCGGCGATCTCGCGCGTGGTGGCGGTCAGCTCCTCGATCGCCGAGGCCACCATCTGGGTCTGCTCGTTCTGTTCGTGGGTGCTCGCCCGCGACTGCTGGGTAATCATCGACATCTCCTCGGCCGAGGCGGCCAGCTGGCCGGTCGAGTCGGTGATCTCGCGCACCAGGTCGTGGATGCGCTCGACGAAGCGGTTGAAGCCGCGCGAAAGCTTGGCGAACTCGTCGTTGCCGGTCACCGGCAGCCGGCGGGTCAGGTCGCCCTCGCCCTCGGCGATGTCCTCCATCGCGCCAATCACGTGGTGGATACGCCGGGTGAAGTTCGCCATCACCAGCACCAGCAGGAAGATGCCCACGCCCAGCGCCACGGCACCGATCACCAGCGTGGCGGCTCGTGCCTCGAGCATGTGCTCCTCGGCCGCCTCGGTACGCGCGTCCTCGCGCGCCTTGGCTGTGGCGATCAGCGACTGGATGTTCTTGCGGATCTGCTGCCAGTCCGGGTGCTCGTCCTGCACCAGGATCTGCTGGGCGCGTTCGATGTTGCCGGCATCAACCTGGTCGAAGACCGCCAGGCGCGCGGCCATCACGCGCTCCCAACGCGCCTCGATGTCATCGAGCAGGCCCTGGGCCTCGGCATTGTCCGCGGAGGTCAGCGAGCGGGCCTCGACCAGGGCGGCGCGCACCACCTCGTCGGTCTTGCCGGTAACCTTGATCGCCGCCTCGAGGTTGGGACGGAAGACCTTGTTGCGCGTCGCCACACCACCCAACAGGCCGTTGCTCATGATGTCCTGCAACGCCTCGACGCGCGCATTATCCTGCTGCTGAACCTGCAGGTACTGCTCAGAGATCGAATCCATCTGGATCAGCGCGTAGCCCAGCGCGCCGATAAACAGCACGGCGGACACGGCAAACGCCAGGAGGATCTTGGTGGTGTTGTTCAACCGGTTCATTGTGACTCCTTGAGACCGATGACTTGCTAGGGAAACTCTGCTCCACGTTTCGACCGGTTTTTCGGCCGAGGCAGGCGAATCTTTAGCCTGCCCACGTAAATAAGCAGAACCTTATGAAAGCGCGCCGTGGCGCCATTTCAGCAAGGGTGAAATTATCGGTCGGGGAGCGTACACTGAACGTGCGCTGGACGTGTTCACGACTTGTGATGCGTGCATAAACACACGTTTCGACGGAGGAGGCAGCATGGCCGACTCGGTATCCGCCGCCGGCAGCATGCAAACTGCCATGGCAAACGCACAGCTGACACAGGAAGTGGGCGTGCGCGTACAGAAACAAGCGATGGAAACGCAGGAACAGGCGATGGCGCCGCTGATCGACTCGATCGGCGAGAGCGGCGGCCAGACCAGCACCGCGGCCAGCAATGGTCCGGTCGGCGGCCAGATCAACACCTACGCCTGAACCAACCCGCCATTGGTCCCATGGACCAACGGTTCCGTCATCCCCGGCCCCGCCGGGGATTTTTCGTTGTCAGCCCCTCGCGAGGCCCCGTGGACGACATCACCCTTCTTCAGCTGCTGCTGGCCAACCTCGCGATCTTCGCCGGCGCCTTCCTGCAGGGGCTGGCCGGCTACGGCATCGGCACCCTCTCGGCCCCACTGCTGTTCCTGATCAGCCCGCTGCTCCTGCCCGGCCCTCTGATCCTCAACGCCGTGTTGCTGACCGTGCTGATCCTGTGGCGCAGTCGCGCGAGCCTGAGCTTCCGCCCGGTGCGCTTCGCCATCGGCGGCGATATTGTCGGCACGCTCCTGGCCGTGGTGACCCTGGCCATGCTCACGCCCAAGGGCTTCGAGCTGGCCTTCGGCATCCTGATCCTGCTCGCCGTAACCTTGAGCGTTATCGGCATCCACCCGACGCTGAATCCGCGCAATTCGGTCATCGCCGGGGCCGCCTCGGGCTACATGGGCACGATCACCGCCGTGGGCGGCCCGCCGATCGCCCTGATCTACCAGAACGAAAAGGGCCCGGTGGTGCGTGCCAACCTCTCGGCCTTCTTCCTGTTCGCGAGCCTGGCAAGCGCCGTGGCCCTGTTCTTCTCCGGCTTTATCGGCCCGCGGGAATGGTGGCTGTTCGCCGCGTTGCTGCCCGGCACCCTGATCGGGTTTCTCGCCTCCGGGCACCTGGTCAACCGCATCCCGTTCGGCGCCCTGCGCCCGATCATCCTCGGCATCGCAGCGATCGCCGGGTTGAGTGCCATCATCAAGGCCCTGCTGCCCTGACGTGATTACCGGAAGCCCGGCCTCGGCACGCTACAATGCCGACCTTTTGCGCCGGACTGCGACCACATGAGCGACTCCATTCCCGCCACCCGCGAGCCCTCGCCGGACAGCCCCTGGCGCTTCTGCGTGGCGCCGATGCTCGACTGGACCGACCGGCATTACCGGTATCTCGCCCGCCAGTTGAGCCGGCATGCGCGGCTGTACACCGAGATGGTGACCACGGGTGCCTTGCTGCACGGCGACGTCGAGCGCCACCTGCGTTTCGATGAAAGCGAGCACCCGGTCGCCCTGCAACTGGGCGGCTCCGATCCGAACGCCCTGGCCGAGGCGGCGCGAATCGGTGCCGACTGGGGCTACGACGAGATCAACCTCAACGTGGGCTGTCCCAGCGACCGGGTGCAGAACGGCGCCTTCGGGGCCTGCCTGATGGCCGAACCCGGCCTGGTGGCCGAATGCGTCGCGGCCATGCGCGCGGCGGTCGACGTGCCCGTGACGGTCAAGAGCCGCATCGGCATCGATCATCAAGAAACCTACGAGGAATTCCGTGAAATCGTCGACATCGTCGCGGATCAAGGGGGTGCCAACGTGTTCCTCGTCCACAGCCGCAAGGCCTGGCTCAAGGGGCTCTCGCCCAAGCAGAATCGCGACGTGCCCCCTCTGCGGCCCGAGTTCGCCACGCGCCTGAAGCGCGAACGCCCCGACCTGACGGTGGTGCTCAACGGCGGGCTGACGACGGTGGCATCGATGCAGGCGGGCCTGGGCGAGGTCGACGGCGTGATGGTGGGCCGGGCGGCCTACCAGAACGTCGGGCTGCTGGCCGAGATCGATGCCGCGCTGTTCGATGGGAATCAGCCGACCGACCGCCTGGCCGCGCTGCAGGCCTACCGCGACTACGCGGCCGCCGAACTTGCCCGCGGCACACGTCTGTCCACGCTGATCAAGCCGATCCTGACCCTGTTCCAGGGACGCCCGGGCGCCCGCGCCTATCGCCGGCACCTGAGCGAACAGGCACCGAGGCGCCCCGGCGACGCGAGCGTGATCGACGAGGCGATCGATCTGCTGCGCTAGGGAAACTCTGCACGATTCGATGGCATCTCTGGCTCGCGGGTTTGCTCGCAATCAAGGCGCCGGACCGAAGACGGGCCCAGAGCAATCACTCGGGCCCGTCGAGGGACGGCAACGACGAGTGCGGGCAAACCCGCGAGCCCCGTCCGGGCGGGCCTCCAAGGGCCCATCTGCGGCGTTGCAGCCCTTGTAAAGGGCGACGGCCCTTCACGGCGGACTGCGCCTTGCATCTGGGCCCTTGGAGGTCCCGCAGAGACGTCATCGAATCGTGCAGAGTTTCCCTAGCCCCGCCGCTGCGCGACGACCGAGAACCCGTCCAGCAGGAAGGCTCTGCCAAAGCCGTTGACGTAACTGCCGCCTTCGGGGTGAAGACCCAGCAGGTGGAAGTCTCCCAGCCCGCACAACACCTCGACCGTCTTGCCGTGGCGCGCACGCAGGGCCGCGGTGATCACGGCAAAGCGCTCGTCGGCTCGGTCGACGGCCTCGACCCGTGCCGCCCAGTGGGCGCGCTCGCGGGCGAAGGAATTGCGGGTATCCGACTGGTCGGCCAGCAGGGCGACGCGGGCCTCGCCGCGCTTAAGCAACGGCCGCGTGTGCGCAGCCAATTCACTGGCCAGCACCCAGAACGCGCCCTCGTGGCGCACGAACGGCAAGGTGCCGATCTCCGGCAGGGTCTGCTCCTCGGGGGTGACGGCCAGCACGATTGCCGACTGGCCATCGACAAACCCGGCCAGCCGGTCGGCCTCCGCGGCCAGGTCGGGCGCGGAGGCAGGTGGTGACGATCCGGCACGGGCCATGCCCTAGCCGGTCCCGGCGTAAGCGGCCTGCAGCTGCATGACCCGCTTGACGTAGGTGCGCGTCTCCTCGTACGGCGGAATCCCGCCGTAGCGCTTCACCGCGCCCTCGCCGGCGTTGTAGGCGGCCACCGCCAGTTCGCGATTCCCCTGGAACATGTCCAGCAACAACGCCAGGTAGGCGACGCCGCCGGCAATGTTGTCCTCGGGATTGAAACGGTCGGTCACGTCGAAGCGCGCGGCCGTCGCCGGCATCAACTGCATCAGCCCGCCGGCCCCCTTGGGCGAGACCGCATCGGGCCGGAAGGCGCTCTCGGCGTGGATCACGGCACGGACCAGGGTGGGGTCCACCCCGTACAGCCCGGCGAACCGGTTGACCGGCTCGACGTAGCGGTCATGTACCAGGCGCGGCATGACCCGATAGCCGTCCTGCCAACCCTTGGGCTTGGTCGCCTCGCTCTTGCGCCAGAGCGCGTAGGGTTCGTTGGCCGACTGCTGCGGCACGTTGGTCAGGTGCACCACGCCCTGGGCGTCGCGGTACTTGTAGACATCGGCCTGTGCCGCCCCGACCGTGAGCAGGGAAAGCAGCAGACTGGCCGCGAACGTGCCGAGCGCCCCCGGGCGTCCCCGGCGGACCATTCGCCCCGCGGCATTCCTATTCGCGCGGCGCTTGCTTACACTGGCAGGCATGAATCTCAACACCGGCATTCCTCATTCCATCGAGCACGATCCATTCGATCAGTTGATGGATCTCTACGAGCAGAACTATATCCTGATTCGCCGCCTGCTCGGCGACCTGCGCCGCCTGACGCCGGGCGACGAATTCACCCTGGGTTTCTCGGTGGTCGCACGGGTCACCGAACGCGGCCGATTCACCCTCGAGCTTGCCTTTACCGACCACGAGATACTCGATTCGCGACAGCGCCCCGTGACACTGCGCGTGCGGGTCTACCTCGACGCCCGTTCGGCCGAGCTGCACGACCCGCGCCACCCGGCTTCCTGTCTGCAGGCCGACCGTACCGAGTGTAATCGGGCACGACAATCGCGCAACCGCATGTTGCAGCGCTGGCTGCTCGCCCGGCTGCGCCACCACTAACCCCTGATGGGCAAGTGGGCCGAGCGCCCTCGCCGGCACCTGCCATACGACGCGCCCATGAACGACTTGACAAGGGGGCGGTTCCTGATGAAAATTGCGCCCCCTCAAGCGGGAATAGCTCAGCTGGTAGAGCACAACCTTGCCAAGGTTGGGGTCGCCGGTTCGAATCCGGTTTCCCGCTCCAGATTTCGGCTGGATGGCAGAGTGGCTATGCACCGGATTGCAAATCCGTTTACCCCGGTTCGACTCCGGGTCCAGCCTCCAACACTGATGTATGTCACGGATAACCCGCCTCGCGCGGGTTTTTCTGTGTCTGCCACACTCGGCGACCGCGCCGACGCCAGCCGGCCGGGCCGGCGACGAGCCCCCCAGGCGACATGACCGACCCCCATCACCACCCCGAACGCTTCGAGATCCAGAACGAGCCAACCTTTCGTGGCCGCCGACTGGCGTGGTTCGCATTGCTGTTCATTGGACTCAGCGCCGCCGGGATCTGGGCGGTCTACTCGCAAGTCGCCGGTCACGAGATCCATTGGGATGCCCGCCTGCTCGGCTGGCAGCTATTACTGGCAAGCCTGGCGCTGCTGTTGGTCTACTTCGCCGCGGATGGTCTGCGCCTGTGGTTCACCCTGCGCGCGCTGGGGCACTCGATCCCGTTGACGGCGATGGCTCGGCTGGTGTTTCTCAACATCTTCGTCTCCAACATCACGCCGCTGGCCACCGGCGGCGGGGTGGCCCAGGTCTGGTTCATGCGCCGGCGCGGCGTGCCGGTGGGCACCGGGCTGACGGCCACCACCATCCGCACGGCACTGGCCGTGCTGTTCATCTTCGGCGCCACGCCCATCCTGCTGGTCACGCTCCCCGGCGCCGAAGGCGCGGCACAGAGCGATTCGCTGGTGATCACCCTGAGCGTGTCGGTCGCGCTTTACCTGGGGTTCTTCACGATCCTGGTCATGCGCAGCAACTGGCTGTTGCGACCGATGCTGGGCCTGCTCAAGGCGCTACGAGGTCTGCATCTGATCGGTCCGCGCCGACATCACCGCTGGCGCCATCGGCTGGTGCGCGAGCTGCAGCGCTTCGCCCACGGCTTCGTGCGCTACTTCCAGGGGCGCAAGCTCGACATCGCCGCCTCGTTCCTCTTCACGGCCATCTTCCTGCTGGCGCTGTTCTCGTTCCCCGCCCTGCTCTTCTGGGCCCTGGGTTACGGGTTCGACTACTGGCTGGTGATCGGTCGGATGGTGATGACCACCTTCGTCATGTACTTCTCGCCCACGCCCGGGGCCTCGGGCATTGCCGAGGGCGTGTTCGGCTATTTCTTCCGTGATGTCGTCACCGCCTCGCACCTGGTGCTGGTGACGGTCGCCTGGCGCGCATTGACGATCTATCTCGGCATGCTGATCGGGCTGTTCGTCACCCAGCGCGAGATCGCGGCCACGCGGCGGGACGCGTCATGAGCCGGTTGTCGGACAAGCTCACACCGCGCCGGCTCAAGCTGGCCTTCTACCTGACACTGGCCGCGATCCTGCTGCTGGTAGGCTACCGGGTCTATCTCTCGATCTTCGAGGGCACCTACCACGCCCTCCACGCCGAGCAGATCGAGCGCATCCAGGCCCAGGCAGACGGCCCCGCCGATGACGCACTGCATTTCGCGGTGGTCGGCAACATCAACAACTCGGTCGGCCTGTTCGAGCGCAAGATGATCCCGCGGCTCAACCGCGCCGGCCCGGATTTCGTGGTCTCGGCGGGCAACGCGGTCAGTGGCGGCGGCGAGGACAAGTACCGCGCCCTGTATCGCACGCTCTCGCACCTGGACATGCCCTACCTGCTCACCGTGGGCGAGAAGGAGAGCGGCGCCTTCGGTTCGTTCAACTACTACGAGCACTTCGGGCCGTACTTCTTCGGCTTTCGCGCCGGGGGCAGCCAGTTCCTGTTCCTCGACAGCACCGACCCCGACACCTACCCCTTCCAGCTGCACTGGCTCAAGGAGCAATTGCGCGACCCGTCGGCCGCGCATCGCTTCGTGTTCATCGGCCACCCGATGTTCCGCACCGCGCAGAAAAGCCCGCTCGATTTCGACGACCAGTACCTGACCGACGAGGCCTTCCGCGACCGGCTGCACGCGCTGTTTCGCGCGCATGGGGTCGACGCGGTGTTCTCCAGCAACCTGCACCTGTTCGACGAGCAGCAACGCGATGGGGTGCGCTACGTGGTCACCGGCGGGGCCGGCGGACTGGTACTCAACGACGACACCAGCTTCTATCACTACGTCGACGTCAAGACCGGCGATGGCGAGGTGGCGATCACGGTCGAGCGGCTCGACATCGGCCAGCACCAGGTCTTCAAGACGCTCGAGAGCCTGTGGTTCTTCATCCATTCCCTGTTCTACGTCGGCCACCTCAACTTCCTGCTGGTGCTCGGCCTGCTGATCCTGCTGGCAATCAAGCTCTATAGCGCCATCTTCGTCGAACGCGACTACTACCGGAACTACGAGCTGGATACCTCGCCCTGGACGGGCCGGCCGCTGGGGATCGCCATGGTGACCAACAACTATCTGCCGTTCATCGGCGGGGTGCCGATCTCCATCGACCGGCTGCGCCGCGGCCTGGAGCAATTGAGCCACCGGGTACGCATCGTCGCGCCCAGCTACGCCGACCAGGACGACCATGACCGCGACGTGGTGCGCGTGCCCTCGCTCTTGAGCATGGGCCGCAACGGCGAGTTCCGCCTGGCCAACCCGCTCTCGCCGCGCATCCGGCGGGAATTGAAGGCGTTCGCCCCGGACCTGATCCACATCCACCACCCCTTCTGGCTCGGCTGGGCCGCGCAATGGCATGCCCGCCGGCTGAAGGTGCCGACGGTGTTCACCTACCACACCCGCCTGGAGCACTACTCGCACTTCGTGCCGCTGCCCGGCCCGCTGTTCCGCAACCTGATCGCGCACACCGCCATCCGTCGCTTTGCCAACCGCTGCGATGGGGTGATCGTGCCGACCGAGTCGGCCGAGGAATACCTGCGGGTGATCGGCGTCACCACCCCGATCTACGTGCACCCGACCGGAATCGATTTCGACCGGTTCCAGGCCGACGAACCCGCGGCCGTCCAGGCCCTGCGCAACAGGCACGGCATCGAGCCGGACGAGCGCGTGCTGGTGAGCGTCTCGCGGCTCTCGCGGGAAAAGAACATCGACTTCCTGATCTCGGCAATGGACGAGTTGCGTCGGCGCAGCGACCAGCCGTTCCGCTGCCTGATTATCGGTGATGGCGACGAGCACGAGCGCCTGCAGGAGCGCATCGATGCCCTCGGCCTGACGGCGATGGTTACCCTGGTGGGGGCCGTTTCACCCGACGAGGTGGCGCGCTACTACCAGCTGGGGGATGCGTTCGTGTTCGCCTCGAAGTCGGAAACCCAGGGGATGGTCATCCTCGAGGCAATGGCCGCCGGCCTGCCGGTGGTCGCCGTCCGCTCCAGCGGCATCGACGACGTGGTCAACCACGAAAGCAACGGCTTCAAGACGGCCGAGGACATCGAGCGCTGGACCACGGCCACCCAGCGGCTGATCGAGGACGACAGCCTGCGCGCCACCATGGCCGAGCGGGCCGTCAGCACCGCGCGACGTCACGCCATCGACCATTTCGCCCGCGACGTGGCCGACACCTACCGCCAGGTCCTGGCGCTGTTCCACTGGGAGCAACCCAAGTCGGACGAGGCCGACTGACCCACCGAGTCAGAGCGGATGTCGCCACTCGCTCAGGGCCGACTGGGCCGAGGCGCTCAGGCGCGTGAGCAGGCCGCGCTTTTTCATCGGCTGGACGATCTCGTAGGCATCGCCCTGCTCGGCCGCGGCAAGTACCAGGTCGTCGCTCGTGCCAATCTCGTCGATCAGGCCCAGACCGAGGGCGTCCTCGCCGTACCAGTGCTCGCCGGTGGCCAGCTTGTCCAGATCCAGTTGCGGGCGATAGCGGTTCAGGAACTGCTTGAACAGCAGGTGCGTCTGCTCGAGCTCCTCCCGAAACTTCTCCCGCCCGGCCTCGGTGTTCTCGCCCAGCAGGGTCAGGGTGCGCTTGTACTGCCCGGCGGTGTGCAGCTCGACGTCGATGTCGTTGCGCTTGAGGAGGCGATGGATATTGGGCAGCTGCGCCACCACGCCGATCGAGCCCACGATGGCGAACGGCGCGGCGACGATCCGGTTGGCCACCGCCGCCATCATGTAACCACCACTGGCCGCGACCCGGTCGACGACGGCGACCAGCTCGATCTCCGCGCTGCGCAAACGGGCGAGCTGGGCGGCGGCCAACCCGTAGCCGGGCACCACGCCACCGGGGCTGTCGAGCACCAGCAGCACGCGGTCGCGACCCGGTTCGGCCGCCTGCAACACGGCACTGACCTCCTCGCGCAGGGCCTCGACCGCCGAGGCGCGAATGTCGCCGTGAAACCGCAGCACGAAGGTGCGTGGCGCCGCATCCGCCTCGCCCTTCTCCTCGGCCGCTGGGGACGTTTTGTCCTCGGTCGCCGCAGGCGCGTCACCCTGATCCTTCTTCTTGCCGCCGGGCAACCGCTGGCGCAGATCGGCCCACTTGGCCTTCCAGCCGCCGTCGGGTTTTTTCAGCGCCTCGCGCAACTGCTTGCTGCGCGACTCGATCTCGTCGTTGAGGCGTCGGATCTTCAGCGGCTTGAGCCGGCTGTCACCCGCCTGCGTGTTGCGCGCCTGGGCCACGACGGAAATCACCGCGGCGACCACGAAGATCACGGCGACCGCCAGCGTCAGGGTCTTCAGGAGAAACAGGAAATACTCTGGCCACATGGGGGATCTGCTCCGGGCAAAAGGGGTGAGTATAGACGTGGCTTTCAGGCACGATCTATGGCCTGCTCCCCGATCGCAAGCCCCCGGTGGGGTGGTGGATAATCAGGTTGCGTCAATCTATTCGGCCTCCTCGTGGAGCGGTTCAGTGCTCCGGGCCTCGATGGAGAAATCCGCGCCTGTCGTTCCTGATTAAAAAATCGGCTTCTTC